>NC_010628.1:6390000-6497500 GCF_000020025.1 Nostoc punctiforme PCC 73102
TCACCCCTAACTCCTAACTCTCTGCCTTCCTACGCCTACATATTGGAATCCAGCGCGTATAAGTGTTTCGGGGTCGAGGAAGTTACGACCATCGATGATAACGGGGTGGGCCATCAATTTTGCCATCTTCAGATAGTCGAGAGTGCTAAACTGCTGCCATTCGGTGACGAGTACTAAGGCATCGCAGCCGTCAGCTAATCTTTCGGCATCTGTTTCTACTAGCACCCCAGAAAGACCATGACGCATACCTGTTTGGGAAATAATTGGATCGTAGGCTTTAACTTTGGCTCCTAGTCTGTTTAGCTGCTCAATTAAAATGAGGGCTGGAGCATCGCGTAAGTCATCGGTATCTGGCTTGAAGGTCAGTCCGAGTAGTCCGACTGTTTTGCCTTTGAGAATTTTCAGAACTTGTTGGAGTTTCTCCAGAGCAATCAAGCGTTGGCGTTCGTTAACACTAACGGCAGATTTTAGTAACTGGGCTTCATAACCATAGTCATCAGCAGTATGAATCAGAGCCGAGACATCTTTGGGAAAGCAGGAACCACCCCAACCAATACCAGCTTGTAAAAACTTGTTACCAATGCGGGAGTCTAAACCAATACCTTTAGCTACTTGGGTGACATCAGCACCGACGCGATCGCAAATATTAGCAACTTCGTTAATAAAACTAATTTTAGTGGCTAAAAAGGCATTAGCGGCGTATTTAATCATCTCCGCCGAACTCAAGTCTGTTGCCAAAATTGGCACTGGGGGCAAAGATTGATCTTCAGCGTACTTGCGTTGGACAATTGGGTCATACAGTTGTTCCATTAAGGCTACTGCTCTTTGGCTATTGCCTCCTAGTACAATGCGATCGGGGTTGAAAGTGTCGTGAACTGCCGAACCTTCGCGCAAAAATTCTGGATTGCTCACTACATCAAACTCGGCTGCAAACTCAGATAATTTCTCATCACTCGGTACTCCACCTGCGGGTACCAATGTTTTTTGCCGCTCTACAATCCCATCTAAAACAAGCATCCGCACCCAGTCACCTGAGCCAATGGGGACTGTAGACTTATTCACTATCACCTTATAACCACCGTTGAGATTTTCCCCAATCCCACGGGCTACAGCTTCAACGTAACGAGTATCACTTTCACCAGTGGGTAAAGGTGGTGTTCCCACAGCAATAAACAGAATTTCTCCGTGGGAAACTCCAGCAGCCAGATCGCTTGTAAAATGAATCTTCTGTGTTTGGATGGCAGACTGCATAATCTCTGAGAGTCCCGGCTCAAAAATTGGGGACTGCCCAGACTTCATTAACTTAACTTTTTCTTCGTTGTTGTCTACGCAAATTACATCATGTCCAATATGAGCCAAGCAAGCACCTGTAACTAAACCAACGTAGCCAGTACCAATAACGCAAACACGCATTCTTTAACTCCCTAATTTTTTGGGTGTAGTCTTCAAAAAGAAGTTATCAATATGACACATAACACACAGTTACAAAACTCAGTAACTAAGCATACCAGCTACCCTTTGGGTAAGCCTGCATGAAAATTCAGAGCGACGCTAGGCGCTACTTAGTTGGTTGAATTATTGACATCGCCTTGAATGCGATCGCGGAAATCTTCTATTGTCAGTTTTAACCCTTCTTGCAGAGGAATGGTAGGTTCCCAATTTAACAAAGTCTTTGCCTTAGTAATATCAGGCTGGCGACGACGCGGATCGTCCGAAGGTAGTGGCTCAAATTTAATCTGTGCGTCTGGATCGATCATGTTCTGCACAGCTTGTGCCAATTGTAAAATCGTGTATTCTCCAGGATTACCCAAATTTACTGGGCCAACATAGTCGCCATTCATCAGGCGGATGAATCCTTCTACCAAATCGGAAACATAGCAAAAACTCCGAGTTTGCGAACCATCGCCATAAACAGTTAAAGGATTACCTCGCAAGGCTTGAACTATAAAATTGCTTACTACCCGACCATCGTTTTCTAACATTCTCGGGCCGTAGGTATTAAATATTCGCACAACTCGAATATCAACTTTATTTTGTCTGTAGTAATCAAATGCTAAAGTCTCAGCAATTCTTTTACCTTCGTCGTAGCATGAACGTATCCCAATGGGATTGACGCTACCCCTATACTCTTCAGTTTGGGGATGAACTTCTGGATCTCCGTATACTTCGCTAGTTGAAGCCAAGAAAAACCTAGCTTTCACACGTTTAGCCAGCCCCAACATATTCAGGGTTCCCATAACGTTAGTCTTAACGGTTTTAACTGGGTTGTACTGGTAATGTACTGGTGAAGCAGGGCAAGCTAAATGATAAATTTGATCCACTTCTAACCGAATTGGTTCGGTAATATCGTGACGGATCAGTTCAAAATACGGATGACCTAACCATTTAAGAATGTTACGTTTATGGCCAGTGTAAAAGTTATCCAAGCATATTAATTCATGCCCCTCGGTCATTAATCGGTCGATGAGATGGGAACCAATAAACCCAGCACCGCCCGTCACCAAAATTCTCATAGTTTCCCAGTTACTTACAAATATTTTCAGTACTTATTGCACTTACTTTTAGATTACCCAGCTTGGAGACAAAAATACAGAACTCAAAAAAGAAGGCTTAATCAAAAAGTGTTGTTGAAATTACTTATTTTTCTATGGTTATAGTTTTATGATGTTTTTACCTGCTTTTTTAACAATTTAACTAGCAAAATAACAAACTTAGTCTCAATATTGTTAGTTTTCCACTTAAAGTTCATCAAATCTTCAATAATATAAAATATTTTTACGGTTATTGCTGTTCTAAGTTGGATGCAAAGCAGCAAAGAATTGACTGTAAGAATATACAGATATTCCTACAATCAATTCTTTTGTTGAAAGCTTTTTTTCAATACAGATTGCAGCCCCAGTTCACTCAGATAGACTAAAATCTGCGTGATATTACACAGCAGATGTAATACTAGTAACCGGATTAGACATAACTAAATTTGTGGTTTGAGTGCGCTGCGGTTCTCCAAGCATAACAATGGAGCAGGTTAGTTGTCTGGCTAACTGGGTTGTAACATCGCTAATGGCTAACCCTCCAGGACTGGTACGATTACGTATAAAAGGTAAAACTACTAAATCATATAATCGTGCTGCTTGCAAAATTGCTTGAGCAACATTTTCATGAGCGATAATTTGAATTTCTGGGGCATTAGCCAAAGCTAAATTAGATACCATTAGGGAGAGATGCGATCGCCTCCAAGCAATTTTACTGGAACTAGTGCGGCGATCGCACACATTTAGCACAGTAATGTGGCTCTGATTTGCCTCTGCCAGCATCTGGGCAAATTGTACAGGCTGTAGTATGGGTGCTGTTAAGTTTTCTACTGGTACTAAGATACGCTGAATTTTTTTAGGTGATTCTACTAGACGTGTTACTGCTACTGGACAATGGGATGCCCAAAGCACACCATCAATCACATTCCCAAATAAGCGCGCTCGTAACCCAGTCCGTTTACCCCAACCCATCACAATTAAATTAGCCTTTCGTTCGCGGGCGGCTCGGCTAATTCCTTGAGCAAAGGCATCATCAATTCGCAGCATTGGTTCTGCGACGACGCCCAATACTCGACTGTGTGTCGTGGCTTTGGTCAATAATTGCTCACTGCGTTGTAGAGAAGCTTCTAACTGTGGTGCATCCATCTGAGCCGCAGCAGTCGCGATCGCCAGTGGTATAATTTTCCCCTGAGACTGACGCGCTAATAACGCCGCCATTTCAATTAAATGCAGTTCAGTATGAGGATTATAGACAGGTACGACTATCGTAAAAGCGCTGTCTGTCTCTGGTGCATTCTGGTCAAGTAGAGGTGGTGCTGGATCTTCCTCTGGTAAGGAATTCAAACCAACAGCTATTCGACTGGTTATCAAAGGCCCCAAGGTTGATGTGACAACCATTAAGGCAATGACACTGTGTAATACTTCTAGTGGCAGCAACCCAGCCCGGTATCCCACTAACGTAGCTGCTAAGGTTGTACCAACCTGGGGAAGTGATAGCGACCAGATGGTTAACGTTTCTTGCCACCTATAGCGGTAAACCAGTTTTGTCAACAAAGCTGCAATCAATTTACTGGCAATCAAACCGACTATTATCAACAGCGTTAACTTGAGCGTATCCAGGTTGTTCACAAAGGCGGGTAGATCGATCAGTAAGCCAAGGTCAACAAAGAAAATGGGAATAAACAACACACTGCCAATAAATACTACCTTTTCTTTGACTGGACCTTCACCCACAGCTTCATTCACCGCCAAACCAGCTAAAAAAGCACCAACAATTTTTTCTACCCCAATCAATTGAGCGCCTACAGCTGCCAGAAATACGGAAAGTAATACAAACAAAAACTTGTTTCCTTCATCATCTCCAGACCGCTTGAAAAATTCCTTACCTGCCCAATCAAAGCCTGTAACAACGGCAACAGAGTAAATAATTAACCAACCCGACAACGTGAGTAGTTTAGCAAAGCTAAATGCTCCAGCATGGGTGATGCCTACACAAACACCTAAGATCAGCACTGCCCCAATATCTGTAAAAATCTTAGCTCCAATGGTGACAGTAACAGCTTCATTGTTTACTACTCCCAAACGGCTGATTATGGGATATGCCAAAAGAGTATAGGAAGTGAATAAAGAGCCAATTAAAATTGAAGTATTCCAGCCATAGCCTAAAATCAGCCCTACTAAGGTTCCCATTATCAGGGGGACAATGAAAGTCAAGCTAGCAAACCCAAAGGCACGACTTTTTTGCCGACGGAACTTTTCGAGATCAACTTCTAGCCCTGCGACAAACAGTAAATAAATTAACCCAATGTCTGATAGCAGGTTAATCATCAGTGAGTCAGACTGAAATAAATTCCAGCCTGAAGGCCCAAGTACTAGCCCTGAAAAAATCAAACCCACTAATTCTGGTAATCTTAGCCGCTCAAACATGATGGGGATAACTAAGATAATCACCAGCAAAATAGCAAAGGGAACAATTGGTTGCTTGCCAAGAACTTGGGAAGTTGGTTCCAGAACAAGAACTTGTGATATGAGTTCCATAGGTAGGAATTGAAGGGGCTATGGTAAAACTGCGATTACCTTGGGGCGATCGCCTGATGGATATAAAATGGGTCAGCCACCTGACGAAAAATTAAAAATATTAACTTACAGTAACTAGGTAATTGTCTAAGAACTAACTACCTACGGATGGATTTGACTTAAAATAAACCGCAAGCGATCGTAGTCGTCTTTAAGTAGTACGCTTAGGTTACGTCCAGCTTTAATTAGCCATTCTCGGTCAGCTTTGCGTAACTGGTATACATCTCGAATAGCAGCTGCGGTCAAGGACTCGACTGGCGCACCGTTTATACAAAGCAATGTCCGCAAAAAATCTAGTTCTTCAGTAAATTTAACGATCGCTTCTGGTTCACACCGATAAACAGCTTGATGAATTTGCGGGGGACGGGGTGGTAGATACTGATATATTCTTTGGTTATAACCTCGATTTTGGGAAGATTGTTCAAATCCCACGATCGCAGCTCGAAATTCTGTTCTCAACATGGCAAATATCTGGGGTTGTTCCTCGCGTAAGTCTTGCAGTGACAACCCCAAAGCCCTAGCTCGGTGTACTGAATCTATAGGCATAGTAGTGGCATAATATACCACACCATAAACTTGATTCCCAGATTCTTCATCCACAGAACAAACCCAACTACCAAAGGGTGGCATGGAGGGAAAGCTCAAATCTTCTGGTTCCAAACACTGAGCTAGAAATTCAGTACTAGTAGTTTCAATCACCTCCGCAATGTGGTTGGGATGGCGATCGCCAGTAGCAAACTGTGGTAGTGGGAGGCGCATAGTAATTTAGTCATTAGTCATTGGTGAGCCAGCGCGATCTTCTCTACGAGACGCTGTGCGATGGGGGTTTCCCCCATGAGTGACTGGCGTTAGCGCAGCGTTAGCGAGGAACGAGCGTCACCCGTAAGGGTCATTAGTCATTAGTTTTTGCCAAAGGACAAAGGACAAATGACTAATGACTAATCTTATTTGGCTTTTTTCCGTCCGGCTATGGTCTCTACAAGTTCCAACTCGCTCAGGCGAAAGGTAACTAATTTATCCCAGTTACCACCTTCAAATAATACGGCTACTTTGCCATCGGTCAGTCGTTGTACGAGTCCTTCGTAGCGATAATAGGTATCTGCGGGATTCTTGACGCGAACAGTTGCTCCAGGCAGAATCATGTTTTTAGCCTCGCTTGTTTCCTTTTAATAGCTTAATACTTGTTATTAGTCATTTGTCGTTGGTTCTTACAAATGACTAATGACGAATCAATAATACTTCTGCCTTTGGCGAAAATTTGCTACCGATTCTACTATTCCCAAGGAAATGAAGTTGGTCAGCATAGCAGAACGCCCATAACTCATCCAAGGTAAAGGTATTCCTGCCACAGGTGCTAAACCTACAGTCATGCCAACGTTCACAATCACCTGAAACACGATCATAGACAAAACGCCAATAGCCAATAAGGAACCAAAGTTATCTTTGGCGGTTTGGGCAACATGCAGCAGACGGAGGCAAATTAAGCAGAAGACAAACAGCACTAACAAACAACCAACAAAACCGAATTCTTCTCCGACTGCGGAGAAAATAAAGTCTGTATGCTGTTCGGGTACAAAATTCAGTTGCGTCATTGGCCCCTTGAATAGACCCCATCCCCAAATTTCACCAGCACCAATGGCAATACGAGATTGGATTAAGTGATACCCAGCACCGAGTGGATCGTGATCGGGATCCATGAATACAGTTAACCGAGCTTTTTGATACGGTTTTAAAATATGGTTCCAAGCGAAGACTCCTAATTCGCCACCCAATATATTGAGAGTCCAGGCACCGATCGCACCGCAACCAAATCTACGCCAGGGAAGAGTTTGCCAGCCCACAATAGCCATCGCAAATGACCAAACTATTCCTAATGGGCCAAAAGATAGTTCTTTGAATAAAATTATCGGCTCTGATAAAGGCCAAGATATACTAAACAAAATGGCGGCAACTACAGGAGAAATCAGCAGAATTAACCAGCCTGGGTTAGCATTTGCCCAATAAAGCATTCCTAAGACGATCGCACCAAATACCAATGATGTTGCTAAATCTGGCTGCAAAAATACTAATCCCCAAGGTATGGCAGTAATTGCCAGAACCCGAAAAACACCTTCAAGGCTAGAAGCAGTACGCCTGTGTAGCAAAGCTGCTAAGGTAACGATCATGCCGACTTTGGCAAATTCTGAGGGTTGCACGTTAAAGCCGGCGATACTAATCCACCTCTGTGCCCCTTTAGCGCTAGTACCAGCTATCATCACCGCGATTAAGCTGAAATTCGTTAGTGAGTATGTTACCCAGTGCCACTGCATTAAGAGTTCGTAGCGGATGCGAGATAAAAATAGGGCTATAACCACGCCGATACCCGCTACCATCCAGTGCCACCACCAGTCAGTTACTGGCTGCTTCAGTTCCGTACTGAGGATCATGATGCCACCAAAGATACTGATAGCAACTGGCAAACAAAATAGTAGCCAATCTACATTCTGCCAGGGCTTAACCCAAGACTTCCAGCGAATTTTGGGGAGCGATCGTTTTAATAACATTGTGCCAATTTAGACTTTTTGAAGTGTTGGGTATGGGTCGTTGGGCACTTGTACTGAGCCTGTCCTGAGCGTAGCCGTAAAGCCTGTGGCATAGCTACGCTTAGTGCGCAGCCTCTCGTAGAGAAGGGCGAAGCCGAAGTATTGGGCATTGCTTGCTCTCGTTGTCCCTACTCCCTATAAAGTTCTGATCTATTGAGTTGTCTTCCTTGTTCCCATGCCCTATGTCCCATACCCGATCTTTAGTATTCCCAGAACATAGCCCAGGAAGCTGATAGAAATTAAAATTAATTATGTCAATGCAGCAACTGATACTTTACCAGCAATGGTAAGAGCGATCGCAGTTAATGCTTTTGCCGATGCTGAATCTGGATCGCCAACAACTATGGGCACACCACTGTCACCGCCAACTCGTGTGGAAATCTCTAGTGGCACGCACCCCAGCAGTGGCACTCCCAATTCGGCGGCGGTTTTGGAGCCTCCACCGGAACCAAAGATGTCATAGTGCTTATCTGGTTGATCGGGGGGGATAAAATAGCTCATATTTTCCACGAGCCCCAATACCGGGACATTCATCTGCTGGAACATCCGCAATCCCTTGCGAGAATCTAATAGGGCTACAGTTTGCGGTGTGGTGACAATTACCGCCCCGGCCATTGGCACTGCTTGAGTTAAAGTTAACTGAGCATCTCCGGTTCCCGGTGGCATATCTACAATCAAATAATCCAGTTCTCCCCATTGCACTTGATAGAGAAACTGGCGAATTACGCCATTGAGCATAGGCCCCCGCCAAATGACTGGTTGATCTCGGTCAATCAAAAAGCCCATTGAAACTAATTTGACACCGTGATTAAAAGCAGGTTCCAGAATGTCACCTGTTTCAGTGGAACGTACCACAATTTGGGCATCAGCTAGACCCAGCATAGTGGGATCGTTGGGGCCGTAAATATCAGCGTCTAACAACCCAACTTTCGCCCCAGTTTGAGCTAGAGCCACTGCTACATTCACCGCCACTGTACTTTTACCAACGCCACCTTTGCCACTGGAAACAGCAATAATATTTTTTACACCAGAAATGCCAGTGCGATCGGGTAAACTTTTTTGTTGGGGTGTTTCTGCCGTAACTTCTATGCTGACATCTGTAACACCCGGTAGCTTTTTGACAGCTTTCTGACAGTCTTCAACGATAAATTCGCGTAAAGGACAGGCAGGAGTAGTCAACACTAAAGTGAAACTAACCTTGCCACCGTCAATTTTGACGTTGCGAATCATATTCAGTTCCACCAGACTTTTGCGGAGTTCTGGGTCTTCCACTGGACGCAAAATTTCTAGGATAGAGCGAGAATCGAGGACATCGTACATAAAAATTCAAAATTCAAAATGAATAAATACACTTGTGGCGAACATCTTAGCTATTAACTCGATGTTTTCTTAAGTAAGGTCAGCTTAGTGTTTTCACTGTCAATGCCGTAATAAAACTTAGCAAATGGAATTATTACCTAATAGAATATTAACTTTCTTTGGGCATTGGGCATTGAGCATGAAGAAGAGACAAGGGAGACAAGGAAGAGGGGGGAGACAAGAGAGAGGCTTTTTCAATAATTCCCCCTTGTCCCCCTTGTCTTCCTACCTCCCCCGCTCCCTGCTCCCTGCCCTCTTCCCACTCCCCTTTACCTAAAAATCAAAACAACTGTCATCAAGAGATTTCTTCTTCCCTGATACCGTTGGCAATGCCGTCTTTTCTGCTGCTTCTACTAAAGACCGTGCTACGCGGTCTACATAAGGACGGGATAAAGACCAAATCAGGGGCGATAACCAACCCCGTAGGGTTACAGAATAAGATAAACAAGTGCCACAAACCGTTGACTCTACTTGATAAGTCACCCGTTCTTCTATTCCTGGAATTGCCAGCACTCGGATACTCAGCATTTCTCTAGGATTGACGCGCTCCACAAAAATACGGATGGGAATTGGCGAAAAGCGTGTTACAGCATGAAAAATCAATCCTGGTTTGGGTACTAAACCGTAGGGTACATTAGTACTCTTAAGTAGTGGATGCCAAGAAACATCTGTTAAGTCAGCAACTTTTTGCCACAGTTCATCTACAGAAGCAGAACTAATCTCTCGATATGTCCGCACCAGAGAAGCGCAAAACCGACGACGTTTGCGGTGGATGAATTTGGATAACCAATCTTGCATTTTCCTAATCCTCCTCCCTAGACACTTTCTGGTAACTCTGGTATTGTGTGCAACTACGCTCAGTTCCTGAAGTACCAAATGAGCGAAATAGTTAAAATTAACAAAATAAAACTCAGTCAATATACAAGCCTATACGCATTTGAGGGAAAATAACTCTAGTGATGGCCATCAATCGTATAAATGCTTAACCAGTAAGAAAAAAGCGGGTTGGGCAAATAGAGCTTGATTGTTGGCGCGTGTTTCCCCCAAATTTTTAAAATTAAGAAATTTGTGGCTTTCTGGAAATTGTAATTTAGGTTCGGGAATCTATGTTGACCAACTCGCAAACACCAACTGTAGCAGCAGAATCATCCAAGTCTTTGCCAGCACCTGACGCTCAGATTAGAGTCAGTCAGTTTATGAAACAACTGCAAGACGAAATTACTGAATCATTGGCAAAACTAGATGGTGTGGCTAAGTTTAATGAAGATAGTTGGGAACGCCCTGAAGGGGGTGGAGGGCGATCGCGCGTGCTGCGAGAAGGTGCAATATTTGAACAAGCAGGTGTAAACTTTTCTGAAGTTTGGGGTTCCCATTTGCCAGCCTCAATTTTAACCCAACGCCCTGAAGCCGCAGGACATGGCTTTTATGCCACGGGTACTTCAATGGTATTACATCCTCACAATCCTTACGTGCCCACAGTTCATCTAAATTATCGCTACTTTGAAGCGGGGCCAGTGTGGTGGTTTGGTGGTGGTATTGACTTGACACCTTATTACCCCTTCGCTGAAGATGCGGCACATTTACACAAAACATTAAAACAGGCCTGTGACAAACACCACCCAGAGTATTACCCAGTATTTAAGAAATGGTGTGATGAATATTTTTACCTCAAGCATCGTGATGAGACACGGGGTGTAGGTGGTTTGTTTTTTGATTACCAAGATGGTCAAGGTGCTTTATATCGCGGGCCAAATCCCAATGGGGAAGCGGCTATTTATAGCAACCAGGTGGGAACACCAGCAACCCGCAATTGGGAAGATTTGTTTGCTTTTGTGCAAGGCTGTGGCAGAGCATTTTTACCAGCCTATGTACCTATTGTAGAACGGCGGCATGGGATGGAATATGGCGATCGCCAACGGAATTTTCAACTCTATCGCCGGGGACGGTATGTAGAATTTAACTTGGTTTATGACCGAGGTACTATTTTTGGTCTGCAAACAAACGGACGCACCGAATCAATTCTCATGTCTTTACCGCCTTTAGTGCGCTGGGAATACGGTTATCAACCAGAACCCAATTCCCCCGAAGCGGAGTTGTATGAAACCTTCCTTAAGCCCCAAGATTGGATTAACTGGACACCCAAATAGTGCTGAGTGCAGGGTGCTGTTAGCGATCGCGGGGCGTTTAGTCCGTTCTGGGTGCTGAGTTAGGAGTTAGGAATTCCTCCCTATCTCCCTCATCCTTCTCATCTTCCACACTCCCCCTCGCTTTAAATTGCTACTCAGCACTTATTTGGTGAGTTAAACTACTAAAGTTAAGCACTTAGCAGAAAAAGGTGACAATTTTAGCTATAGCTTGTTAATCTCAAGTGACAGCATTAGACAATTCTGTAACTAGCTAATCTTAAGAAGAATGCCACGGGGAGGGCTTTAGTGATTCATATAGACCAAAAAACTTATACAACTCAAGACGGAAACACCGTTATTGTCCTGACACCAGCTGGTCGCCTCGACATTACCACCGCTTGGCAATTTCGCCTGAAGTTACAAGAGTGTATTTCCAAACTCAGCCGCCATGTAGTTGTAAATCTGGCTCAGGTAAATTTTATTGATAGTTCTGGTCTCACGTCTTTGGTGGCTGGAATGCGTGATGCGGATAAAGTCAAAGGCAGTTTCCGCATCTGCAATGTACATCCAGAAGCCAAACTCGTGTTTGAAGTAACGATGATGGATACTGTCTTCGAAATTTTTGAAACAGAAGAGGAAGCTTTAGAAGGTGTACCTCGTAGCATCGCTAGCTAAAAAAGAGTTAGGAGTTAATTTAAACTTCATAACTCGTAACTCATGAATGATAGATAGGTTTATCTTATTGAATACTGATTCCGCTTGGTGTAGCGATAAGGGCCCATAATCGCTCCCCAAGTTGCTTTTCCAGTTTCTGGATCGATTCCTTTGTCGTAGCTGTGAAATTCAGCCGCAGTGGTTTCAAACCCCAAGGAAACATAGATGCTATTACCAAGATAAGTAAAGCTGCAACGAGTCTCAGGTTGTGGTGTGGCGGTAAACTTATAGCGATCGCCAGCTAATGCTTCGTGAGTTACTGTTAGGACACAACCTGGTAGTAAATCTAATTGTTTGGCTGACAATGTGTTCAATAGAGCAGGATTATTGCCTGCACCTCTTAATGCATCGGGATCTTGAGGTATATAGTATTGTACTTCCAGAGATGTGTCAGAGTTGCTGCCCTGACGCAACCGCATAATTCTCTGGCGGTAAGGTTTATCTAGGTTAATCACGCTAGCTTGTTCGGCAAACAAGGTGATGCTATCTTCTGTAAACAAGTTCACTGGTCTTTGCCACATTCGGAGATGGACATACCAAACTGGTTCTTCTATAGCTTGTTCCCGATTATCAAATTCACCAGCTAGGTACTCACCTAAAGCAATTAACTGTGGCGAGAAGTTCATAAATTCAATAAACAAATCATTAAGGAGAAATATTTTTGGCTAGTTTTTTAGAGGAAAAGGTCTTAATCCCCTGTGGCTACTAGCTTATAAAATACTTCTGATTTGTTTATATTGTAAATGAAACCGTCGCAAGTCAAAAGCTCAACTTGGCAAAGTAGCCTTTAAGCGAGAAAATAAAGATACGTCGCCCTTAACATTTTCTTTGTGAATAACGTCCGTACTGTCTCTGATACAAAACGAACTTTTTACAATCTTCACACTCGTCCGATTAACACTATTTATCGTCGGGTAGTAGAAGAATTGATGGTAGAAATGCATCTACTGTCAGTAAATATCGATTTTAGCTACAATCCAATTTATGCCTTGGGCGTCGTCACTACTTTTGACCGCTTCATGCAAGGCTATGAACCAGAACGGGATCAAGAATCAATTTTTAACGCCCTATGTCGGGCTATAGAACAAGATCCGCAACACTATCGACAGGATGCTGAAAGATTGCAAGCTATAGCTAAAGGTTTGCCAGTTAAAGATTTAATTGGGTGGCTAGGCCAAACTACTTACTTAGATCGAGATGCTGACTTGCAAGCACAACTGCAAGCGATCGCTAACAATCCTAACTTTAAATACAACCGTTTGTTCGCAATTGGTGTATTTTCGTTATTGGAACAGTCAGATCCTGAATTAGTCAAAGATGAAAAGCAACTAACTGAGGCGCTAAAAGCGATCGCAGCTGGCTTACACGTATCTGATGACAAACTCAACAAGGATTTGGAATTATACCGTTCTAACCTAGATAAGATGGCGCAAGCGCTGGTAGTGATGGCAGATATGCTCTCAGCCGATCGCAAAAAACGCGAACAACGTAAACAACAATCAACGGCCCCCGTTGCTCCCCCAAGTTCCAACGAATAGTTAGGAGTTAGGAGTTACGAGTTATTAACAATTAACTCCTAACTTCTAACTCATCGCTATTGATTTTAAACACCCAATAATTTGTAGATTAAGCTGTTAATTATAGTTAGCGTAAATGCTCCAATAACAGCACTCCAAATACCGTAACGTAAGCGGAAGCCCTCTACTAACCAAGCAGCAATACTAAAGCAAACTACGGCAATCATAAATGTGAAAATGCCGGATAGTAAATCCAATGTAAGTAAATTGGGGACTGCAAAAACAAGGCTTAAAATCGGTCTGACTATTGCCGTCACGATACCAAGCACTGCGGCAGAAAGAAAGGCTTTACCAGGAGTATCAATTTCAACTCCTAAAGGTAATTTACTAATGATCAACAGGCTGATAGCTGTTACTACCCAAACAATTAAAAGCGTAACGATATTCATGCCACAACCCCTGAAACGTGAATGGCAATTGGTGATAAATTACTTCAGTTTATCGGTGGAAAAATCTTTAAAGCTCAACCAATTATTTGTAAGTTAGCAGAAATTTGATTGCTAACCGAATTTTGTTTTAGATATCTTTAGGATTGAGAAAAAGCTTCGGGAGAGTGGGGAAGAAGCAGGGAAGCAGGGAGCAGAGGGGCAGGGGTATAAAGAAGAGACAAGAAAGAGGGGGGAGACAGGAGAGAGACTTGTTCAATAATTCCTCCTTGTCCCCCTGCTCCCCTGCCCAATCCCTCATACTCGCTATTTCATCTTTTAAGAGGTGGTTGGGTTTGTTTGGGTGCTACAGGGGCTTTGGATGCAGGTGGGTTGGAAATACCAGGATTGATAGGACTGATGCCTTGCCCGGTTGGAGGCTGACTTATACTAGGTAAGGGTACGGAGTTAGGTGCTAAGGGGAATTTAGGGGTAATATTCCCCTCGGGATTGATGCCTGGAACTGGTGCTATACCAGGATTGACTGGGAAAGAGGGGATATTAGGCTGATTGAGTGAGTTTGTGGGTGGTTGAGATGGGCCAGGAATAATTCCCAAAGAAACGCGATCGCCTCCTACTTGCCGTAGCAAATCCAATGTCTCAATCACATCATTATAAGTTGCTGTCCGCGAAGCATTTAGCACCACAACAGCACTGGGGTTTGCTTGGAGATACTGTTTTAGTCTAGCTCCCAAATCATCGCGTTTTACAGGCTGTTTTTCTATGTAAGTATTACCAACAGCATCGATAGTTACAATCAGACTTCCGCTCTGTGATGTTATTGCAGATACTGTACTTGGGCTGGCTTTGGGCAAATCAACATTTATTGCCTGTTGCCGTGTAAATTGTAAAGCCGCTAACAAAAAAAACGTCAGTATACAAAAAACGACATCAATTAAAGGGATGATTTGAATCTGGACTTCTTCAATTGGGGTATGTAGATTAACTTTCATTTTCTCAATTTAATCGCCTGCTTGGGGGTTTAATTCTTGACTAATTAGGTAAATTCGGGGGTTCAGGAGGTTCAGGCAACCTAGTCTTTCCTGGCTTGCGGGGTGGAGTGAAATTTTCCCGGACAATTGGTGATGTAATATTACTAAAATCAGGGGGGGACTGGCGGTAGAGTAATTCCATCTCATTCCCTGCCTTCCGAAAAACTTTGACTTGGTTAACTACAAAACTTTGAAATAGTCGATAAAATGCCAAGCTAATAATGGCAACTATTAACCCAGTTGCCGTACTAATTAAGGATTCACCAATACCAGTAGTCACTCCGGCGGTAGATTCAGTTCCCAAATCGCCAATCCGAATTGAGCGCAGAGACTGGATTAGACCCAGAACTGTACCCAACAATCCCAGCAGGGGCGCGAGGGCAATCACAGCCTCTAAAAGCTTTTCGCCGCGCCGCATTCCAGCCAATTCATCTTCTGCTGTAGCCTCAAGTGCTAGTCGAAAGGTTTCCACATCAGTTTTTGCAAAACGTAAAGGGGCATAGAGAAAACGCCCGACAGGTTGATGGCTTGCTTGTTTGGCAATGTCAGCAGCTGCTTGCCAATTATCTTGTGCAGCATCCAGAATGCGATCAACTATTTGCTTTTCCTGAGTCAAAATTCGCAACCAGAACCACAAACGCTCAAAAATCACACTCAAAGATAGAATCGACAGGACAAGTAAAGGCCACATCGCTGGCCCGCCCTTATAAAATAAATCTAAAATATCCACTGTTTAAGTTTCCTCCCTCCATGACTAGAGCAAATGTGCTAAGGCATTTTAATTCTAGAGATTAATGCAAAATGAGGGACTTCCAAAATATAAATTTCTCGAAAAGCTAAAAAGACACTCTAAGCATGGCGTATTTGACTTAGAGTGGTGGACAAACTTGCTGCTGGGTTGCCATAATCCCGAATTAATACAATCACTGTCTAATTTGTCAAACCCTTGCGGTATTAAACTCTTATGGATAATTACAAAATAGGTTTTTGATGACAGATTACGAGTAGCGTCTTCCAGACTAATTAGGGCGGTTATTCGCACCGGAAGTTTTTAGGATAATTTGTCAAAATTAAAGATAACTGGAGGTTCAAAATATGAAATTTTCAATCCAATCACTTTACACCTGGTATCGCGATGTGCTCCGTAACCCCAAGTACCGTTGGTGGGTTATTTTAGGAACGTTGGTCTATTTGGTCAGCCCATTTGATGTTCTCCCAGATTTTATACCCGTTGTGGGACAGATTGATGATGTTTTCCTTTTGACTCTGCTAGTTTCTGAGGTGTCTGGGCTAGTAATTGAGGGCTGGAAGGCTCGTAAGAGTGAGGTGGGTAATGAAGTGCCTAATACTACTGATGGTTCTACCTCTAGTGCAAGCACTATTGATGTTGATGCTGTTTCTGTTAAGTAGTTTTAATAAAACCCCTGCTTTTGGAATCTGAGGTGGGGGATATTTTTTTAACGCAAAGGGGCGCGGAGGGAAGCGCGGAGGTTCGCGGAGGGGGAGTTAGAGGTTGTTGGCTAAGCGTTTGATGCCTTCTTTGAGGTGGAGGACGTTGAAGTTGAGGAGAAGACCTAGTTTGCAGTTTGCTAGTTTGAGATAGGTTAGGAGTTGGACGGAGTGAATGGGGTGGAATAATTCTACAGATTTAATCTCTACAATTACTTTGTTTTCGACTATCAAATCTAATCGATAAACACATTCCAATTGCACATCTTGATAAACTAAGGGCAATGGAATTTGCTTACCAACATTCAACCCGGACTTCTTCAACTCATAATCCAAACACTCCTTATAAGCCGACTCTAATAAACCAGGCCCCAAAGCAGTATGCACCCTCATCGCACAACCAATAATCACCCCACTCAACTCATTCTCTGCGTTTCCCTTCGCGCCCCTCTGCGTTTAAAAATCCTTCACAAATTCCGTCAAGAACCTAAACGCCTTCAAAATATAACTAGCGCAATCTCTAGGAGAAGTATTGTAAAACGATCGCCATGCACTCGCCTTATCCTCATCATAGCGATCGCTGCGTTGACTATGGTTTTCTAACCACGCCAATCGCACTGCGTGTCCAATCAATACATCTAACACAATATATTCTTCGATTTGCAGCTTGGGATTATTAGCTGCGATCGCAGCTAATTCGATTAATGCTTCAATATTAACTTGGCGATATTCTGGAGCTTCGATTTTATTCAGCAAATGCTCAACTAACAGAGCAAAATTTCTTTCCCCTGCTGTCATCTCGGACAACATTATCTCACTATCTAAACGATTGCGGCGCTCTAGTTTATCCCCAATAACTAGACCCTTGCAATGTTGCATTAATAGCCAAACCTGCTTGAAAAAGTCTTTTGGTACGCGCCCAGTCGCACCCTCGGCTTGACGAAACCGCCGCCAACCACCTGGTGGAACTTCTATTCCTTCGGCGATTCCTGGTAACACCACCCAAGCAATATCACTTTCTTTTTGCTTGACGTGTAGTGATTCTTGTTGGCGTAACAGGTTACTCATGCCAGTATATCCAGTTAATACCTGACGCAAGCGCATTTTCACTTCAAAGGGTGAAAGTTGCATTAAGCGATCGTAAGCTTCATCTTGAGTGACATCCAATTTCTGCGCTAGTTCGCTGGTTATCAATAAGATGAGATAGCCGACTCTCAGCGTCAGCAGTCCCTGAAATAATTGGGGTTCTGAGCGAATTAAGATACCAAGATAGATTAAAATCTCTTGAGTTAGGACGCGATCGCGGATATCTTCACGACAAAAATGATTAATTTTATCGGCAATTTCATCGTGTGACATGGGTACAGTAATCAAGGACGCTTCACTGTAAGCTTTACCTACAGCAATTTGCTTACCCCTTACCAAAATACTCGTTACTGCATCTGATAGGCTGATATCAACCATTTGCCGTAATCCAGCAGCCCGACGCACTACTGCCCAAATGCCTAAATCTCCAGCTTTGGTGTAAACTTCATCAAGTAAATCGCCTACGGTGACAGGATATCCTGGGCCGCCATACCCTGTATCAAATTTCATTCCCTGCAAGCGAGTTAAAGTTTGCAATAACTCAATTTGCTCGTAGATATTCTCTGAAGCACGCAAAGAAGAAAGTAATAATCCGAAATTGGTTTCACACTCCATCTGAAATTCTTGAGTATGCCCTAAGCGCCAGTTTTTATCAGGATGATAAGCCAAATAATAGCAATGTGGGCTAGCATTTTTAACTGGCGATCGCGAGAATTCTGCATTGGGAAGAAAATCAATTCTTTGGATTCCAGCCGTCAGCATTAACTGATTTAGCCGCCCTAATTTCACTCGCACACCGTTACAAATACCATCTTTTAGTTCTTGCATCAATTCTAGTAATGCTTCCGAACCACTTTCTAACATGGTGTGCGTCAACATTAAAGTCAAGGTAGGACGACCTAAATCGCTCCAATATTTTTGGATGTAAGCTAGTTCGCTTCTAATTTGATCTAACAGAAAATGGTAATCAAGGGTTAAGTAAAATTGTTGAGAGTCTGAGAATGAAGGCAAAAATACAATTGTTTCACCACGAATCCGAAAGATTCTAGATGTTGTCAAACTCCGCAGCCGTCGAACTGGTCGCCCAGTTAAACCAAGTTTATCGTTACGTCCGATTTGGGTATAAATAGCTGAGAATTCTCCAGCTTTTCTCACCTGAATCGGTTCTACTTGAGTAGGCGTTTGCGCTTCTATTCCGTGAACTTCTAGTTTAGTTTGTAAATCTTCATCTTCTGCTAACAAGGCAATTTGTACCAATGCTTCGCGCTGTTTGCCCACACACAAATGTCTTCCCAAAGGATCGATATCACCAACCGCTAGTAACCCTTCACTCAACATTTCACCGAGAAAATATAAACTCTGCGCCCACACCAAAGGGACATTTTCATTGGGCAAACGTGGTTGCGTTTGGGGTGCTAACTTTTCTGCTTCTATGTTTTCGCCTGAGACATAATATAGTTCTGGCAGTAAACGCAAACCATCTTGTTCTATAAGTAATGATTCTAAAAGTTCTTGGTATTTTTTTACTTGTTCTTGCTCACCGCAAAATAATCCATCTAAAACTAAATAAGTGAAAAATAACGGCCATTCGCATTCAATATGCTCAAATTGCTTGAGTTCCCACGGTTCGTAGTGCAAGCGCTGATTATCTTCTAAAACCGTCTGGTGCCCATCCCGCAAAAAGCGTTTGCAGCCGTATTTACCTGCGAGTTTATTGATAATATCGTTTAAAGTGCGATCGCGTAACTCCAAATCTTCCACTGCAAAGGCAGGATAACTAATAATACTCAACAGCGCCGCATCAATTTCTTTGGAACCAGATTCCCTCGGTAATAGCGATTCTAAAGTAATCCGGGCGCGGGCGATTTCATCTGGTAGCACATGAATCACCGATGCTTGACTACCACGCACACCAAACAAATCCAGTCCGTTGATAGCTTCTAAAGCAGCTTTTGCCATACCTACGGAACTGGCATTTAACTCAGCATTACCACGATTAATTTTATTACCGCGTTCCCAAATGCCGTAATCCGGTGTGCGGTAAGCTCGTCCAATGTAGTAAACCAAATTTTGGACGAAATTGACTTCATCAATCGTATAAATTATTTGCAATCCTGCTGCGGTCATTTGCGCCAATATCAGCAAAAATATAGATGTGGCATCAAGTTGCAAATGTCCCCATTCATCATCACCAACAACAATGTCACCGGTTGCGGTATTATATTTGGCGTGCAGTCCATCGAGTAGCGACTGAGTATGTTTAAATGTCTCTACTTTATGAGCCTGTCGCATCATCGCAAATAACAACCCGCGCATCAGTTTGATGACACTGTGTTCTAGTTCATAAGTGCGTCCCTTATCGTCATCAATCTTGCGGTATGCAAGCCCTAAACCCCAAACTGCCAAAATACTATAAACATTGTCTCGCACCCAGGCATCTGTATAATCGCCGTGGGCTGTAATCGCTGTACTCGCAGGTAGTAAACCAGTAATCGGATTTTGCCGAGCCAGGATAATTGTCTTGATTTGCTGGTAGTAATAGTCCAGACGAGCTAGCAATTCGGTAGATGTTTTCATGATTTGGTTCAGAACTACTTGCAAAATTCGACCCTGTGACTGTGAACTAAACCAAGCCAGAACAAGTTTTGTAATCGGCGATGGGACAACAGCTAAGGGTGGTATGAGTTTCTTATTATCTCGTGTTAGTAGACCTCTGGGTACTGAATTTTAGTGATCGCAAACTAAAATACGATTTACTTAGGCTGTTTTATACTTAAAATGTTGAAGCTTATTACTGGGGGTCTTTTTGGGGCAGTGCGATCGTTAATCGCGTCGTAGAATTAGCTCAAAAACACGGTGTTAAACCAACACAAATTGCCCTATCTTGGCTATTGCACCAACAACGGTAGTTGGTGCTAGTAAGATAGAGCATCTAAAAAAGCAGTTATTGGTGTGACTTGCAGATTTTCGACTAATTGAGTCTGGTAGAAACCTCAATTAAACACCCAAATTAACTTTGGTAGGGGCGCGGCAGTTGGCGCAGTTGATGAGCAGTATCCAATTCACTATTGTTTTTTCTGCCATACCCCCAACCCAAGATGCGACGATATTCACCCATGATGCCACTTTCAATTAAATCATCCTCATTGACTGCAACATTGGTATGAGATTGGGGCGCAACATAGAGTGCATCCGCAGGACAATAAGCCTCACACATGAAACAAGTTTGACAGTCTTCTTGTCGAGCGATCGCAGGTGGTTGGTTAGGTACGGACTCAAAGACATTGGTAGGACATACTTGGACGCACACATTGCAATTGATACAGAGTTTATGGCTGACAAGCTCGATCATGATACTGCTCCTGCTACAACTTTGATACAGAGGGTGTGATTTGAGTGGTTGGTACTGGTGATGTAGCGATGGCGTTCTGCTCGTCGTAGGCGATCGCATCCGTTAGCCAATCACGCCTCACCCATAGACGATCTAAGCCGCCGGTTGCCTGATAATAACGCTGATTTGGATCGGTTTCGGGATAGTCCATGCGAATATGTTCGCTGCGGGTTTCCGTGCGATGTAAAGCACTAAAATATGCCCATCGCGCTACAGCCGTGAGAGCAGCCGCTCGCCGAGAAAATTCCACATCGCGCACTGTATCTTGTTTCGGGTTCGTCTTTACCTGCTGCCACAACGTTTCTAATTTGGCCAGGGAATCCAAAAGTCCTTGCTCACAGCGCAAGTAATTCTTCTCTAAGGGGAACATCTGCGCTTGTACACCGCGCATGATCGCTTCGCTATCGAATGTTTCAGATGTGGGAAACTGTGATGGGCTACGCAATCCGGCTTGACCAGCAGGATGCACCACCCGTTCATGAGCATGAGTGCCCAGACTTTTCGCAAAAGCTGCTGCACCAACTCCTGCCCATTGTCCTGTGGAGATTGCCCAGGCAGCATTGGGACCACCACCCCCAGAAGCTAAACCTGCTAAAAACTCCCGCGATGCAGCATCACCGGCGGCGTAGAGTCCAGGAACCTTTGTACCACAACTATCATTCACAATCCGAATTCCACCCGTACCACGGACTGTACCTTCTAAAATCAGTGTTACAGGTACTCGTTCTGTATAGGGGTCAATGCCAGCTTTTTTATAGGGTAAAAAAGATATGAAATGAGACTTTTCAATCACCGCCTTGACTTCAGGTGTAGCTCGATCCAAACGGGCATAAACGGAGCCTTTCAGGAGGGCATTGGGAAGAAACGATGGATCGCGACGACCATTGACATAGCCACCAAGATCGTTGCCTACTTCATCGCTGTAACTAGCCCAGCCAAAGGGAACACCTCTTGTCACCGTGGCATTAAAAGCGGTCGAGATGGCATAGTGATTAGAAGCTTCCATACTGGAGAGTTCACCGCCAGCTTCTACTGCCATTAGCATTCCATCACCTATATTTGTATTGCACCCTAATGCTTTACTCAAGAATGCACAACCACCATTAGCCAGGACTACTGCACCAGCGCGAACAGTATAGGTACGATGATTTTGTCTCTGCACACCTCTTGCTCCAGCCACTGAGCCGTCATCAGCCAATAAAAGCTCTAGAGCAGGACTTTGGTCAAGAATCTGAACCCCAACACGCAATAGGTTCTTACGAAGTACCCGCATATATTCAGGGCCATAATAACTCTGGCGCACAGATTCCCCATTTTCTTTGGGAAAACGATAGCCCCACTTTTCAACTAGAGGCAAACTGAGCCAAGTTTTTTCAATGACACGCTCGATCCAACGTAAGTTAGCTAGGTTTTTTCCTGCGCGATAACGCTCCCATAAAACTTTGTCCCAATTCTCTTCGGAATCGGGTTTGGGTTAAAGGTTTTTTCTTTCTCCTTTTACCCTTTTCCCCAAAACCCGAGAAGTATTGAAAGTGAAGTCTCTAAATGGATTTTTTTGTATATCCACCAGCATTTAATAGAATCTTTTCTTTGATTCGCCGTGCATTAATTACTGTATATCAGCCCTTATATAGAAATCCTATTTTATCCAAACAGAATTCTTCAATTTTGTCCAGGTAACTATGCATGAAGTTGCTTGATACAAAATACTATTTATTAATGTTGTAAATATTTTGACTCTGTGAATTTTGCGAGTAAATTCATTGATTGGCTTGACATAGCTTCTAGCAGTAGTAAAATCTACTTTAATTACACAAAAATTACCTAAAATTTAAGGCAATTAAATTAGTCATAAATATTACAGATGCTGAATGCTAATATTCAGTGTCTACCTGAGAGCGCGATTCCGGGTTAGGATGATGACTAGCAATGCCTTAATTTAGATATCGATATTGAATTGTTGAAATTTTATGGACCATAGTCCACCAGATGGCAGTATCAACCTCCTCTGAGCTGGCGAGGAAGTCTCCCAGCGCGGGGGAGACTTAGGAGATATATCTCATGCTCACACAAGATATTCGTGATTTGCTGACTGATACTACCGATTTAAACCAGTTGAAATGGGATTTAAATCGCTTGCAACCTGTGGATGTGGGAGATTACATTACACAATTGCCTGAGAAACAACGCGCGATCGCATTCCGTTTACTCAACAAAGCTCAGGCAATCGATGTATTTGAATATCTGCCTACAGAGGTGCAGGAAGAACTAATTAATTCTCTGCATGATGTCCAAGTAGTGCAACTTGTAGAAGCAATGAGTCCCGACGAACGGGCAGAATTGTTTGATGAATTACCTGCTGGGGTAATCAAACGGCTATTGCAAGAACTGAGTCCAGAACAAAGGCAAGCAACAGCAACGATTCTCGGCTATCCAGAAGGCACGGCTGGACGGGTGATGACAACCGAATATGTCCGGTTGCGGCAAGGATTGACTGTAGGTGAAGCCCTAAGTAAAATCCGCCGTCAGGATGAAGACAAAGAGTCGATTTACTACGCCTACGTTACTGATGACAACCGGACACTAGTGAGAGTAGTTTCACTGCGCCAGTTGCTGTTTACCTTTCCCGATGTTTTCATCAAGGATATTTCTAGCGATCGCGTCATCAAAGTTAGAACTGAAACTCCTCAAGAAGAAGTGGCGCGAATCATGCAGCGCTACGACTTAATCGCTATCCCGGTTGTTGATCGGGAAGACCGATTGGTTGGCATCGTCACCATTGATGATGTCATGGATATTTTGGAAGAGGAAGCCACAGAAGATATTCAAAAACTCGCGGGTGTGAGTGGTGATGAAGCGGCTTTATCCTCTCCCCTACTCACCATCCGCAACCGCTTGCCTTGGCTGTTGGGCATCATGGCTATGTATATTGGTGCAGCCAGTGCGATCGCGCCTTTTCAATCTGTAATTGCCGCAGTGCCAGTGCTAGCAGTAATCATGCCAATTTTTTCTAACACTGGTGGTACTGTCGGTATTCAATCATTAACGGTGACAATTCGCGGCTTGGGAGTGGGTGAGGTAACACCCAAAGACACTTTGAAAATTCTCCGCAAAGAACTTCTAGCTGGTTTAGGTACAGCCCTCGCTTTAGCCACAACGATGATCCTGCTTTCCTTAATTTGGGCGCGACCCCAAGAGCGATGGGTGGCTTTAATTGCCGGAATGGTAATGGCAACTAATACAATTGTGGCTGTTACACTCGGCACTTTACTGCCAATGGCTTTGAAACGACTGAAACTTGATCCTGCTTTGGTTAGTGGCCCGTTAGTGACTACAATGCTAGATACAATTGGATTTTTAACGTTCCTCAGCTTAATTTCTCTAGCTTTAAACGTTTTCCATTTACCAACTTGAAGGGATTGGGCATTGGGCATGGGGCATTGGGCATTGATTACTCCCTTATCTCCCCCAGTCCTTCAGTTCCAATCACCAGTCTCCAGTCCCCAGTCCCAAAATATGCCTACTACCACCTGGAATCGTCATCACATTCTTTCCCTAGCCGACTTCACTACCACTGAATACGATACTGTTTTGCAAACTGCTGCCAGTTTTCAAGAGGTGCTATCGCGGCGGACGAAGAAAGTGCCAACCTTGCAGGGACAGGTAGTGGCGAATTTATTTTTTGAATCTTCTACCCGGACTCGCAGCAGTTTTGAACTCGCGGCGAAACGTTTAAGTGCGGATACGCTAAATTTTGCCGCCGCTACATCTTCGATGACTAAGGGAGAAACAATTCTCGACACGGCGAAGACTTATTTGGCAATGGGAACTGATATTATGGTAGTCCGCCATCGAGAGGCAGGAGTACCAAATGCGATCGCGGCTGAAATGGATCGTTTAGGTGTACGAGTTAGTGTCCTGAATGCTGGTGATGGTCAACATGAGCATCCTTCCCAAGCACTGCTAGATTTATTTACCATTTGTACTCTAATTGACCCAGCTAGTCCCCGACTGGAACTTTTAAAGGGGAAAAAGATTGCCATTGTTGGAGATATTCTTCATTCTCGCGTGGCGCGATCAAATATTTGGAGTTTAATCGCCAGTGGAGCCGAAGTCCATCTGGCAGCACCACCAACCCTCTTACCCAAATTATTTGCCGAGTACATCTCTGAAGAGTTAGGGGTCAGAAGTCAGGAGTTATCCTCCCACTTCCCCACTCCGCCACTTTTTCTACATTGGCAGCTAGAACCAGCTTTACAAGATGCCGACTTTGTGATGACTCTGCGCCTACAAAAAGAGCGTATGACAGCTCATTTATTGCCAAGTTTGCGAGAATATCATCAGCTATTTGGCATTACACGTACAGAATTGCAACTTTGTAAACCTAATGTTAAAGTTTTGCATCCAGGCCCCGTTAACCGTGGTGTTGAAATTAGTTCTGAATTGATGGATGATCCAGAATTTAGTCTTATTCAATCGCAAGTTACTAGCGGTATCGCTGTTCGCATGGCGCTACTATATTTGTTAGGTAGCGGCAAAGCTTAATCCTGACAATACATTTTCACCTGATAATTGGCAGATTTTACACTTCTGTATTCTATCCAGTTCCGATATATTTCTAACTCCTAAGTTTCTTACTCATCCGCCCAAAGTCCGAGTATAAATTACCTGACCTTGAGAATCATAAAGGATAAGGGACAGGTTGGCATTATCACTAATTACAGCTAGAGCTTCTCGTAAGATTTGCAAGTGATTGGTAACATCAACAGCAGTACTAGAATTCTCAGAATAAGGATTAGCCAAGTTCTTTTGTCTTACTTGGTCATACTCAGAAGTTAAACGGACAATAATTCCTGCATTGTCTATGTTAAAGGTACAAATCTGAATTTCATTAATACAGGTTTTATCCAAGTCAGTGCGAGTTTGTTGCAAACTACTAACAACTTGTACTTTTTCTTGTGCTTGTTTGAGAGCTGTTGAATAGGGTTCGATGAGGGACTGAGCTTGAGTGTAGTACAAGCTATCTTGGGAAATTTTTTTAACAGTTTGCAAAGCCTGCTCCCAGTATGTCGCGGCTGCTTGCCATTGGTTTTGTTGCTGATAAAGCTTGGCTTGCTTGGCGGTGCTAAGAACTTGTTGGTAGGTTTTTACAGCTAATTGTTCCTTCGTTGTGCGATCGCGTGCCGCCATCAGTTTAGGTTTATAATCTACCAACAGCTTTTCAGCTTCTTGGTATTTAGGGCTAGTTAAGGGAATACTATTCAAAGCATTAATCGCTACCAGCCAAGTAGACCGCACCTTCTGCCAATCATTCAAAGATTTAGCAGTACCTTCTTGCTTTTCGGCAGCACTAGCTACAGCTTTTGCTGCTGTTAGTTTTTTTAGCCATTTTTCCTCAGTAAATATCTGCTGATTTATAGCGTGCAAACGAACTCGATAATTAATCAATTTCCCTTGTACTAGCCCATAGAGTTCACTGTCGGAACTTATAGTTTCTAGTGGTGCTATAGCCTGTCGCCATAAATGCTGCCTAGCTTGTAATTCCTCTAGACTATGTGCAGGAGTTTGAACTTGTTGCGTCGCCAAAGATGCCGTCTGTAAAGCCTTGACTACCTGGTTGATTTTTTCTGATCGTCCAGACAAACTTGCTTTTAGTTCTTCTGACACCTGGGAACGAGGCGACCAACTAGGAATTACATTCAAGGCTGTACTAGCTGCCGCAAGTTGCTGTTGTACGGCTACTAATTCTTGTTCAGACTTGGCACGGCGGATCAGTTGTGGAGATTTTGTTTTTAATCGCTCGGCATTTTGTATTTCTTTACACTCCGACATAACACAAGGGCGAGTCAAAAAGTAAGCACCACTACTTAAGATGACAATTCCTACCAAGGCTACACCCAGCAGCATGGGTTTGATTGCGAATGCTTTTGAAGTCGGCAAATTCGGCGCATCTGCAAACGGGTCAAACAGTTCCTCTTCTTCTGTCTCATCAAGTGATGGAGAATAAGTCAAAGCAGATGAAGAAATAGGATAAAAGTATTGCCCCTCTGCTCCCCCTGCCTCTCCTGCTCCCCCTACTTCCTCATCTCCCCATCCCCTCGTCTGCTTCAGGGGTAGAAAACATTTGGCATAAGGGAGTTGTTCACCAGAAACTCTGAGAAAACATTGCACTCGCTGCTCTCTATGGGGTGCTAGAGACTGAAGTACTTCCTCAATGACTGCAAAGATTATCTGAGCGTCAGCTATTACATCTGATTCATGTTGCGTTAAAATCATTAGCCCGTCTTTATTGACGGCACACTTAACCTCGAAGACTTCAGCCGATGAGACTTCTACAAGCAATTGTTCCTGCAAAGTCTTGGCTAAAAGCTGTAAATCTTCGTGCTGGACTGCTACTTTCATAGAGCTTTCCCGCTTAACTTCTATATTGTTTTGATTATTTTTAAGAGGATGAAATGAACTTTTTAGTTTTGTTGAATGCAAATGCACAGTTTAACCAACCACAGCCTGAAAATCTGAACGACCAACTTTCTAACACAAATTCTGACTTTTCACCAAAAATTAAAAAAGTAATTATTGTTCGCGGCGCTACATTTTCACACTACTAGATACAAAATTAAATGATCTGTCTTCAGATATAAATTACAAATAAAAAATGGGAATAATAGGGTTTTTGAGTATTTTCACTGCATTATTTTGCGACAGTTAAATTTAAAGTAGCTACTACTCTGTACATTTTTAGTTGCAGAGCAGTTGTGAAAATTTTATCCAAAGGTTAAGGAAACAGTGCTAAGTCAGAGGGTTTTGACAGAAATGGTAGTTATCTTCTATGCTGGAAAACTTACTGAGGAGATTAATTACGTGTTGTGGCTCTGGCACAAACAGGTTAGCTATCAAAATTAATATGCCTCATTTGCTGGATTCGATAAAATTGATCCGTGAAAAAGAAATTTTTATAGCTGCCAAAAACTTAATTTTTAAATAAAAGTGCTGCAAAATATTAAAACAGCACTCACTAAAAGCTTGGAAAGTGTCAATACAAGGTGTATCAATGGATTTATTAGAGTATCAAGTTAAAGAATGGTTTGGGAAGATAGGCATTCCGGTCTTGCCCTCCCAACGGATTGACCATCCTACAGATTTGAAACGTTTAAAAATTCGCTTTCCGATTGTACTGAAATCTCAAGTACATGGAGCAGAGCGGGCAAAAGCGGGTGGAGTCAGGTTTGCCGAAACGACAATTGATGCGATCGCAGCTGCTCAAAATATTTTTAGTCTACCAATATGGGGCGAATTGCCAGAAGTGGTGCTGGCAGAATCCCAATACGACGCGAACCAAGAATTTTATTTAGCGGTAGTGTTAGATACTGCTGTCTGCCGACCAGTACTTTTAGGTTGTAAAGAAGCAGACATCGATTGGGAATCTGCTGGGGAAAAAATGCATCATGTTGTTGTGGAACAGGAATTTTCACCATTTTATGCCCGAAGACTGGCTTTGAAAATGGGTTTACAAGGGACGCTGATGCAGTCGGTAAGCAGCGTTTTGGAGAAGATGTACCATTTATTTGTGCAAAAAGACCTGGATTTAGTCGAAATAAATCCCTTGGCAGTTAGTGCTAATGGTCAAGTTATGGCTCTCAATGGTAAAGTCAGGATCAATGAACGGGCAATCAAGCGTCATCCAGACCTAGCTGAGATGGCAGCAAAAATTATCAGCCGTCATACCAGTACTGAAATTAATGGTATTTTAGGTGACTGGGATGGTGTGAAAATGCACGGTAAAATCGGTATTTTAGGTAATGGGACTGGTTCAGTGATGGCAACTTTGGATTTAGTCGCCAATGCTGGTGGCAATCCAGGTGTTTGTTTAAATCTACGTCATGCTTTCCTCACAGATACGACACCAACTACCTTCCGCGATCGCCTAGAGACAGGTCTGAAAATCCTGGAAGCTGACAAAGGCATTCAAGTAATACTAATAAACTTCCTGGGTAGCATTCCTCAAACAGAGGAAGTGGTTAAAGTTATAGCCAGAGTTGTACAGCAAGACAACAGCGAACTTGAATCACAAGTTGTACGTTCTAATGGTAGTAAAAGTCGTCAAGTACAGAATTTTACACCCTTAGTTATCCGTCTTGCTGGTTCTGAATTTAATGCTGCTAGAAAATATCTAGCAACACTAAAAACCCACAGCGATGCGCTACTCGTGGTAGAAAATTTAGATGAGGCAGTGGCGGCAGCAGTTCGTCTTGCTAAACCAACTGCTAATAAAAAGTAGTGACTGTGATTTTGCTCCAAATCAAAAATTATTAATTTTTACCACGTAAATATATTGTTGGGAATTGGGCATTAGGCATTGGGCATAGAGAAGAGACAAGGGAGACAAGGAAGAGGGGGGAGACAAGAGAGAGACTTGTTCAATAATTCCCCCTTGTCCCCCTTGTCCCCCTTGTCTTCCTTGTCTTCCTGCCTCCCCTGCTCCCCCTGCTCCCTGCTCCCTACCCCCTATCCCTCACCTAGTGGCTTAATTCACTGGGTTGTCAAACTTACGGTAATTTTTTATGAACCTAACGCCAGAAAGTAAAGTACTAATTCAAGGCTTTTGTGAATTTATATCAGGCACTCATGTTGCTCAAATGCAAGCTTATGGTACGAATTTGGTAGCAGGTGTCAATCCGGGATGTGGCGGACAGGAACTACATGGACTGCCAGTATTTGACTTAGTAGAGGAGGTAATAGAACAATTTGGGGTAATTGACACAACGATTATCTGTGTAGATCCTTACGACGTGCTAGATGCTGCATTAGAAGCGATCGCATCTCATATTAGCCAGATCATTATTATCACTGCCGGCGTGCCACCTTTGGATATGGTGCAATTACTCCGCAAAGCCGAAGCCTGTGAAACTTTGGTAATCGGGCCTAACAGTCCGGGGATCATTGTGCCGGGAAAAATTCTTTTAGGCACTCAACCTAGTGAGTTTTATACTCCTGGGGTAGTGGGAATCGTTAGTCGTAGCAGTACTCTCACCTACGAAGTTGCTTACGAATTAACAAAAGCAGGTTTGGGGCAGTCGATTAGTGTCAGTATTGGTAGTGATGCGATCGTTGGTTCCTCCTTTCTCCAATGGTTGCAAATTCTGGATGAGGATGAAACTACAGAGGCGATCGTTTTAGTCGGTCAACCAGGTGGTGGTAGTGAAGAAGCAGCAGCCCGGTATATTGCTGAGGCAATTGATAAACCAGTAATTGCCTACATTGCAGGTAGACAAGCGCCACCAGGAAAAAGTTGGCGGCAAACAGGGACTTTAGCAACGGTTATCGGACGCGATCCTAACTTTGGCACAGCCCAAAGTAAATTAGCTGCTTTAAAAGAAGCAGAAGTTCCAGTAGCTGAACGCCCTTCTCAGATTCCAGAATTATTGAGAAAGGAAATTAAAATTAATTAATTAATTAATTACAAAAAGCGAAGGAAGCAATAATCTGGCTTCGTCTGCCAATTCTAATCCATGAGTAATAGCGATCGCTCTTGATGTGATAATCTCGTCAAAAGTTCGCCCAAAGCGCTGCTCAAGCCAGCTATGACGAGATTCGTTTTGCACTAGCTTTAACAGCCTCCCTGCGATTAGACCAAAATGAAGTGCCGCTAAAGCAGCATAAGTAAAGCGCACAATACGTTCATCTCCATTCCACCCAGCAGAACGTAACCCCGTTAAGTAACCCTCAAGCACAAGTTTTTCCAAGGGTATCAGTGATGAACCATTGACGAACAATAAGAAAACGCTGTCCAGCACCAAATTTATAATGTCTTCTCCCAGAACACCATAGCCAACAAAAGACCAATCGATGAGAACAGTCTGGTCATTGCCATCTGGGTTATGTCGAGAAAACAAGTTGTTGGGCGTAATATCAAAGTGGCAGAGTGTATGGGGTGCTTTGTCCACAGCATCGAGGAGGATATGGCGATCGCTCCACAAGTCCATCACGCGATCGCCGATATCTGGGGAAAATATCTCTTTTAGCAGAGGGTGCTGCCATACAGCAGGTTCTCGCCACGCTTCTAATGCAGTATTATCGATATTTGACACCCATGCTCGATGCCAGCCACGACTCAGCCAAGGCTCATAAGGCAATGATTGTGCCATTACATAGCTTCCTTGTAAATAACCAAGGTGACGAGCCGCTAAACCAAAGCGCTCCATAGTCCAAGTGCTACCAGAACTACCCTGAATATCCTCCAGCCACAGCCAGACGACATTAGCAGATGGCTCTGTAATCCCGAAGCAACGGGGGGCTACTAAGTCGCCAGTCAGATTATCGAGCATTCCTGATGTATATATCAACGCCTCACGTTGCCAGTAATTCCAGTGTGTGGGGTCTTGAGAAGAATTGAAAATAGAGCCAGCATTTTCTGGTTGTAAGTGCAAAATTTTCAGAATTACCGACCAAGATAATTGTTCGCTGCCATTGTTAGCAATACCAGTAATGCGCTGCAAACCGGCTGTAACGTTATTAATAATATGGTGGGCGATCGCTTCGGAGTGCCATTCGCCCAGAGTGGCAGTTTTACTGTCGAGTATATGACAGACAACGATCGTTAATGTCGCCTCATCAATTAGCGGATGCGCGGTAGGTAAATTCATTGAATCAATGCTTTCTAAAATTTCAACGTCTGACTGGAGCTAGGATAAGAAAGAATTGTTAAACAAATTTCTTTCTTGTCTTACCCATGAAGACAATCTTTGAATCCTGAATTAACGTTCTAGTAAAGTGTCACTCCTTGGTTATAAGCATTGACAAAACTCGTGTAGTCGTACTCGACTTGAGTTGCATAGTCCACCGCAAAGTTAACAATTTCGTCTTTAAATAGACCCTTGTTACCGCCCACAATATCAGTCACCTCTTTGTCAACACTCACAGAAACGATCGCAGCATCGTAGTCTTTATCTGAGATTGCATGGTTCTTGGCAACGACTTTTCCCGCATATCCCATTGCATCCATGAATTTTGACTTAGTGGTTAGCAACGTATAGTCAAAGTCTACTTGGTAGGGTGATTTTTCATGCAGCATAAAGGGGATGCTATTGACCGTAGTGTAGCCAACCAAGGGATCGGTATTGGAGAGCATTGCTTTTGCGGCGATTGTTACCCGCGCCCCTTCTTGGTTTCCGTAAACTGAAGTTGGTAGCAGACCTGGAACTGCCATCGCAACAGCGCTACTGCCTTCCTGCTTCATCTCCAAAATGCGATCGTCGTCAGTTGCTGAACTTGGGCCTTCAATCAGCAAGTAATATCGGTACTTACCAAGACTACCAGTACCTGAACCTAACTTGAGGCGAATATCCTTGAGTGTGTAGTAACTATTGTTGTAGCGCTTACTGCTAGAAATTGAGGCGATGTAGCTGCTCATAGCTCCAGCAATGTCTGAATAGGTGCTGCTGGATACAGGCTGAAGTTCTGAAGTTGTCTGAAAAACTCGATTGTTACTGTTATTTAACTGTGTGTACTTACTTAGCAAGCTAGAACGGCTGTTATCTGATGCCTTTTGAATCAAATCTTTGACTACACCGTTTGTATTGCCAGATTCCAAACGGTATGAAAGTTCGTCGTTGGTTCCTTTAAAGTCACTCATCTTATTCAGGTAAGTATCCAAGAAATTCCGAACAATATCTTGAGCATCACTTGAGTTAAGACCGTTCTCTTTAGCTGCCAACAAGATAGAGACTGCCATTCGTCGCAAATCCCAAACGTAGGGGCCAAGATAGCCTTCATCAAAATCGGTGGTGTCAAAAACGTTGTTGTCGTTGCTATCTCTTATCCCTCCAAGATTTTGCAAATGCATATCTCCCTCTAACCAGATAGCTGAGGTTGAAGAATTCACAAATCCTGAACTTGGCAAGGTCTGCATATCACGATAAAAAATGTGATCTGTCCCCCGATAAAAGGTGAAAGGGCTAGCCTTCATCTTTTGCATTTTTGTTGCCAGTTCTTGAGGCAATTGAGAAGCAAAGGGATGATTGTATTGATAAATTTCATTCTCCACCCAAGTTGAACGGACAGTTGCAGCTTGACTTGGAGATATAAACCCCAAAATTAAAATTAAGACAAATACAATTGCAGATATAGATATGTATTTTGGCATGACTGTCTCTTAAATGTAAAAAAATTGGGCGTTGCTGAATTGAAGTATGAGTCAGGATGTAGAGACGTAGCACTGCTACGTCTCTACAAGGATTTTAGTATTATGCAAAATCATTTTTATACATGGAATCAGCAACACCAAAATTGACTTTTGTTAGACTCTTGTATAGAGACAATCATCCAACCACAATTCTTTTAGCACCTGGAGCCATAGCTTAGAAAGCGATCTAAAGCACAATGCAACAAGTATTCATAGTAAAGAATTCAAAAAGGTAAAATTATAAAGAACCGTCAGAATGTAATCATGTCAGCTATCCAAACAACTGTGGTTCTTGCCATGACGGCCGATGGAAAAATTAGCGCCGTAGATCCTAAAGCGCCTCGTGATGCCGATCCAGTTGATCAAGCACACTTAGAGTATCAAGCTTCCTTTGCCGATTTAGTCTTGGTAGGAGCAGGGACGATTCGGGCTGAGGGAGGAACTTATACAATTCGCAATCCTGAACTTTTAGCAGCACGTAAGGTTCGAGGTCAGTCTCCCCAGCCTATTACCTGCGTTGTCTCAGGTTCCCTAGACCTATCGCTGGACTTGCCTTTTTTAAGCCAAGACATTGAGCGATGGATATTTACAACACGGACTGGTTTAAAGCGTAATTCTGATGCAACAAGCTTGCAAAAGCTAGCTGAATTAATCGATTTGGGAGAGACAGACCTAGACTGGGATCGGGCCTACAGCTTGATGGCAGAACGGGGTATTCACAAAGTCATTGTTTTGGGAGGCGGCGCTTTAACAGCTGCTTTATTAAAGGCAGGGCGAATTAACGATTGGTGGTTGACAATTTGGCCTATCATTTATGGAGGAAAGCACGCCCCTAGCCCAGTAGAGGGAGAGGGTTTTCTTCCCCAAGCTGCTCCTCATCTCCAACTCGTCGAAACTCGTCAGGTTGGAAGTCAGTTGTTTTTAAACTACCGCATACTCAACTGAGAATGCGCTGCCAGAATTAAGCGTTATTATCGTTGATAATAAAAAGCGCCCTCCCAAAAGGGAGAGCGCTTTTTGATTTAACTAAACTTCAGAATTAACCGTTGATAGCAGGAGCAGAAAGAGCAACAGGAGCAGATTGTGCAGATGCCAAATCTAGAGGGAAGTTGTGAGCGTTACGCTCGTGCATTACTTCCATACCGAGGTTAGCGCGGTTGATTACATCCGCCCAAGTTGCAATCACACGACCTTCAGAGTCAATGATTGATTGGTTGAAGTTGAAACCGTTCAAGTTGAACGCCATTGTGCTTACACCCAAGGCGGTGAACCAGATGCCGATTACAGGCCATGCTGCGAGGAAGAAGTGCAGTGAACGGCTGTTGTTGAAGGAAGCGTATTGGAAGATTAGACGACCGAAGTAGCCGTGAGCTGCAACGATATTGTAGGTTTCTTCTTCTTGACCGAATTTGTAACCGTAGTTAAGGGACTCGGTTTCGGTGGTTTCACGAACTAGTGAAGATGTTACAAGAGATCCGTGCATTGCAGAGAACAAGCTTCCGCCGAATACACCAGCTACACCTAGTTGGTGGAAGGGGTGCATCAAGATGTTGTGTTCTGCTTGGAACACGATCATGAAGTTGAATGTTCCTGAGATACCTAAAGGCATACCATCAGAGAAAGAACCTTGTCCGATGGGGTATACCAAGAATACTGCGGTTGCTGCTGCAACAGGTGCAGAATATGCGATCGCAATCCAAGGACGCATACCTAAGCGGTAGGATAGTTCCCATTCACGACCTAAGTAGCAGAATACGCCAATCAAGAAGTGGAAAATTACCAATTGGTAAGGACCGCCGTTGTACAACCACTCATCTAAGGATGCTGCTTCCCAAATTGGGTAGAAGTGCAAGCCGATGGCGTTGGAGGAAGGTACTACTGCACCGGAGATGATGTTGTTTCCGTAGATCAAGGAACCTGCAACTGGTTCGCGGATACCGTCGATGTCAACGGGAGGTGCGGCGATGAAGGCGATTACGAAGCAAGCGGTTGCGGCTAGCAGGGTGGGGATCATGACTACGCCGAACCAGCCGATGTAGATGCGGTTGTTGGTGCTGGTGATCCACTCACAGAATCGATCCCATACGTTGGCGCTTGAGCGCTGTTGTAAGGTTGTTGTCATTGTTTTATAAATGCGATTATTTGCGGATGAATTAGGTAGGTTTGACTACCTGTTACACATCTTAAAGAAATTATTGCGTTTTGTAAAGTAGTTTCAGAAAAAACTTTCTCCTAGAATTAGGACTAATGCAAAATTTACGTAATTACGTCATTACAGCCGATAGCAACGTAATCACCTAAAACTCTGGCATTGCTTCCCTACACTACATTTAGGTCGCAATGACAAATTTTGCTTGCGTAAGTCCTGAGAATTTACGCGCCCTGCGTGGAAAATCCCTAACTCACTGAAAAAAGGGAGGCTCTGCGTAATCAACAGTAACCATGAGAGCAATATCTACGATGGGCTACTCTATGCATTTTTATCATTTAGGTAAGTTGCCCCAAAACTTTCACACTTCCCCCTGGAACTGAATCTTGGTGATAAATAGAAGAAATTTACTACCGATTAGCTATCAACCATTCTTCACGAATAGTTGACGGTAGGGGCGGGCGCAAGCAGAGATAAAAAAGTGGACCAAGTAATGGAACAAATGCTACTAGCCAAAACACCTGGGGATTATTCCAGTGGCGACGAGCGATATCATCGTCAAGGATTGTGGGGAATAAAAGACAAAAAAGGCAAAATGCCAAGCTCATACCATTAATAAAGCGATCGCTTTGGAACTGCTGCACAAAATCTCTCCAGTCAACGAAGGCAAACGCATAGGACTTATTAAAGGAGGATGGAAGAATCTTCGGGGCAAAATATCACTAAGACCAATGGTATTGACCCATAGCTAGATTTTATAGCCGTTTTCAGCTTTGTGGAATATGGTATTAGCTTGCAGTTATGCGCCCTCAGAAAAGATTGCATCCAGACAATAAGTGCGATCGCACTGGGATTCAAATCGTTGCCCACAGCATATTATCCATAAATATGCACTTAAGATTTAGCAAAGATATAGCATAGGCGTTTATGAGAATTTCTGACGAATTATGAAGCGGTGCTTACAGAGAATTATGGTTTTGAAAGCAGTCTAAAGCCTTACCTCTAGCGCTTTCTAAATTTGATTTTCCAAAATCCAATATTTAGTAATCATTGCCACAACTCTCATACAGGCATTAAGGTGACATAACCCTTGCTGTAACTCATATTTATTAGGCTTTTTTTGCTGTTATTGAGCTCCGCGCTACCAATTTCATCTATTAGTTTTTTTAATTTATGACCTCTGGGATTTTAGAAAAATTCAGTATTATTGCTGAGAGAATTCTGGTAGTCAATGGTTATATTGAAAACGTAAAGAGAAACAACACGAGGAGTTTGTTAATCATGAAAATTTCTGCGATCGTTAAAGGAAGCATCTGCTTGTTGGGTTTGGTTGGCGTTGGTAATATCCTGGCAGCACCAGCAAGTGCAGATCAAGCTGCTGCTCGGGGTGCGGTTACAATAGTTAGACCATCAGGTTCTTCTATCAGTGTCAGTGGTGAGGTCGTTGCAGCTCCAGGTACAGACTTTACCGCAGTTGCCGTTGTCGTTGATGGTGGTGCTAGTCAAGGTACAAACGCAGAAACTGTCACAGGCATCACAGTAACCCCAGTTACTGGAACATCTAGTACGACACCTCCCACCACAATTGAAGGAGCTATTGCAGCACAGATTGCTGCCGGTACTTTTTCAGCTGTTGAAGATTTATCAGCTCTTATCAGAGCAGCTAGTGCTAATGGCGGTCTAGAGTAGATTGAATTTTGCCTCGTAAGTACTTACAAAATTTTTAACAACTGAACAAAACAGTTGAATAAATCAATAGATCATGGGGGAGAGAAATAGCAATGCTATATCTCTTCCCTATATTTATTTTGTGGCTCAGATTCCCGGCTTCTTCAAGAAGTCGGGAATCTCGTTGTAAGGGTCTTTCGTAGGGGCGTACAGCTAGCTGTGCGCCCCTACTGGAAATGCCCATTGGAAAGTCGAACCTCCATTATTAGCGGCAGCAGCCCAATTAAGAGCATTTCCTTCTTAGACCTGAAAACGAGATTTTGAAGCAAATGGAATGAAAGCGTTAGTGAATTGCCATGCTAAAGCACTGCTCATCATCCCTTTACATAACTCTAATGATATCAATATAAACCCTGAAACTCTCACTGAATAATGAATAGAGAGCTTGCGTAAAAATACGAAGCCTCAAAATGTCCAGCTTTAACAAAACCCCTCATAACAAAGGTTTTATATTTTTCTATATTGAAAAAATAAAAGCGAGAAAAAAAGGTTCTATCTCGATTTCTGCTCGGCAATGCATATTCTGCAATGCCAAGCAAAATCTGGGAACGAGCTTAAGGCGAAAAACATGAGGGGTTTATACAACATGAATAGTTTATCTAATAAATTATCTATAGTTCTTCGGGGAAGTATCTGCTTATTAGGTTTAGTGAGTGTGGGAAATTTTTTAGCCGCGCCAGCAAATGCACAACAAGCCACTGCTCGTGGTGCTGTTACTCTGATTAGACCTTCTGGTACTTTTCTCAGTGTGACTGGGGAGTTAATTTTACCTTCCGGCTCAGACTATAGCGCAGGCATCAAAATTGCACCAACTTATGGAGGTATAGCAGGCTCAAATGAGGAAACCATCACTAGCCTGACTATAACCCCAGGAGTAGTTAAAACTACTACACTCTCTAGCCCAAACTCATTGATTGATGCAGTAACAACTTCGCTAAATAATAGTGTTTCCATTGAAGATACAATAACTATAATCCGAGCGGGTAGTGGTATTAATAGCTTAGGTGCTTTAGATTAGACTGATTTTTAAAATCGAAAAACTTAGTTCCCCAACTTTTCAAAAAAGTCGGGGAGGTTCTACATATTTGTAACAGTGGTAGGGTGTGTTATGCCGTTAGGCTAACGCACCGTTTTTATAATCTATTGCGGCGCATTAGGCTAATGCCATAACGCACTCTAATGGTTAATTTTTCTATCGAATCAATTTAGGCTTGTTAGACCACTACAAAATTGAATATTTTTTTAATTGGAAGTGCCTGAAAAGTTTTGTGGCGTTACATTAATACTATCAAAATCGATAACCACCTTGAAGCTTGAGGTCAAATCCATTCTCGCCTGTACCAATTTGAGTTTCTATAAACACACTATTATCGGGGAAATTGTGCCTCACAATGAGTCCATAATTGAAGCCAGAAACTCGGCTGCTCAAACCTAGATTATTAACACTGTAATTTTTGAGATAAGCACCGGCAGAAATATTCGTGCTGACTTTCTGTAAACCCTGAAATTCAAAGAAAAATTCTTTGCCCATCTCTAGATTTGCCTTCAAATTTAATCCATGACTAGTACCAAATTCTCCATTGAAAAGACCTAAAAACTCACCATTGCTATTATCCTCAATAAAAGCAATACCAGGAGCTAAGGAAAAACCGAAATTTCTTTCTTGATGCTGATATAAATAACTTAGAAAAGTCGTGAAAGGATTATTTTTATTAGAGGCGCTATTCCAGTCAATTTTCAAGTAGGGTACGTGAGTATTAACAGCTACAGGTTTTTTGGCTGAATTTAAGCGTACATCCGTTTTAATATAGTTGAGAAGTATATTAGTATAGATACCCAAAGTTGGTTCTTCTATTCCTAAATTATTATTGGAAACGCCTGGTGCCGAGTTGGCATCTACATTAAACCACGTTCCTAAATTGGCACTATAGTTAAAGTTTCCAGAAGAACCCGCTGCTAATAATTCAACTGTTGGTAAAGATAGATAACCGTTAAAGTTATTAAAATTAACACCTATTTTGTCAACTCTAGTGAGTTCCATGTAATCGAAGGCTAAATCAGCTGCTCGCACTTGGAGCGGTACTATCGTAGTATCTGCTGAATTAAATTGCTGTACAAATTGTCCCCCTTGGGGGTTTGTCAAAATTACTTCTACAGCAGAAGATTCATTAATAGGATTAATGGAAGTATTATTTAAAGGAATTGGAATACCAATGTATGTCAAAGGCCCAAATTTTTCATTAGAGAGTCTGAGATCAGAAAAGAATGTATTACCTTCCTCTAAAATAGAAATATCTCTTTCAAGAAACTGAACTGCTCTTTTGTGGTTTCCCGCTCTTATTTGCAAGATATTAGAGTTTTGAGGAGTGACTTGACTAGGAAATGTGTAAGTTCCAGATACCTGCTCTAGTCCACTAGATGCATTGGCATAAGATAAAGTGCGATTCAGCCTGTTATTGATTTGTCTTCTTTGTTCAGCCGTAGCAGATGTATTTAAAGGAGTAAAACCTTCTCCATTCTTAAATTTTTCTCTAGCTTCTTCTAAACCTTGTTGAATATTATCGATTTTAATAGATTCAAAGACTCTACCTAATAGCAAGCCTAATGTAGAATTAACTGATTGGATTGCATCAATACTAGTATCACTGAATTTAGCTGTTATGGATAATCCAGGAGCAGAAAAAATATTAGAGTAAGTAGCTTTAATTGCCACTGGATCGTATTGAATTAAACTGCGATTATGAGGATGGCTAACATACAATCTGTGCCAATCAGAACTTTCTTGAGTTTGAGATAGTGTCTCAAACACAGGGTCTCTTCTTCCTAAAGATAGCCACTGCAAAGAGTTAAGATAATGAAAGTCTTTTTCGGATTGAGAGAGAAAAGGATTGACTGCGACATTTAACAAATCAAAATTATCAAATTTTCCAAGTTGAGCAACTTTAATACCTGGAAAGGAAGAGACTGGAGCATTAAAACCAAAACCTTCTCCTGTCAAGATATCTCCCCAAAATATGCCAGCAGCTTCTAGGGCACTCTTAGGAATAATTTGACCCTCCTGGAGTTGGACATTCCCACCGTCTAGCAAAGGTTGTATATTTGTTGTTGGAAAGCTTTGGAGAATCTTGGGAGCATTGATAGCATCTAAAGCTTGGAATAAAGCTTGGCCACCGTCAACACTCAAAGTAGAGCCACTACCAATATTGGGTATAGGATTTCTTAGAACTGTGACATTAGGAGCGTTTAAGTCAATCCCACTATTAATAGTAACTCTTCCAGCCGGTACACCTTCAGGATTTACTAATTGTCCTGCTATTGAAGTTATAGACAAATTCTGAGTATCAACTTCTCCAGTTAAATTCTGAAAGTCTGTAGGTATAGAGAATAAAGATTGCAATCCCCAAAATGCCTGTTGTGAGGTAACATTTTGGGTGATATAAGTATTAGTTTGTCTCCCTTGATAGATAATACCTGCTTGATAACCTTTAGTTTCTACTACGATTTTATTGTTATCGGTAACCCAGTAAAATTGCTCATCTTTTGGGAATTTAGCATAAGTAAATTTATCAACAATCTGATTGTCTCCAGAAAATCTTATGCTTAAATCTGTATCTATATAATTTTCGTCTTCATTTGGCTTAAATAATTGCGTTGAAAAAGTTAGGTTATCTGTGGGGTTAACAATCCAAGGATATTTATTGGCACTAAATGTAAGGGCATCAAGAATTATTTCTTTTTGTTTTGCTTGTTGTTGCTTTTTGGAACTACGTAGTTTTTCTATTAGTATTTGTTGTGTTGGTGTGTATGGTTTAGTTGTATTCGGTTTAGATTCAGTCTCTTCTTCACCTTCATCAGAGGGCTTGGGTGGTTCTACTTTATACTCTTCAATTGGGATAACATCAGCTATGGTGAATTCGGATAACTGTTTGGTTTTCTGTAAGTTAGAGTTAGCATCTTTTAAAGTTTGTTTTAATAAAGCTTTGCTTTGAAGATTATCTACTTTATCCGGATTTGGCGAAATATTATCGCTAATATTTGCCTGACTTTTGGGAATTAATTCAACTTTAGTAACTTCAGATAACGATTTGATTTCCTGTAAGTTAGAGCTAGCATCTTTTAAAGTTGCTTTTAACAGAGTTTTGTTTTGAGGATTAGCTACTTTATCCGGCTTGAGCGAACTATTATCGCTAGCAATTATATGATCTTTTGATATTGATTCAATTCTGGTAACTTCGGGTAACTGTTTACTCTTTTGTAAGTTAGAGATGGTATTTTCTAAACTTTTTTTTAACAAAGCCTTGCTTTGTACATTGTTTAGTTTATCAAATTTTAGGATTAGCGAACTATTATCATCAGCATTTATATTTTTTTCTGCGTTCAAGCTAATATAGTCTTGGCTGTCAAGCTGTAAGGCAATCGCAGAAAATTGAACTAGTATTATTTTGAATAAAATAGTTGAAGACAAAAAGCAGCTTATAATTCTTTTTAGATTTTTTTTAAACCTCATAAGTGAGATTTTTACAATTCTTTGATTTGAGTTATAGGTTTCCACAATAAAAATATGCTATTTGGTAGATTCAGGAATAAAAATCACAATCAATTCAAATAAATGAAGATTGGCTACTATTTTTTAGCTGCCAAAATCAATTTCTAAGTATCAAAGATTAACCATATTTTTATTTCCAAAACTTGGATTTTTTGTGGGTTAATTTGGATACATTCAAAAGTCGTTTCAATTAATTCGATATAGATAGCGAAAAAAACCGATTGATTTTTGTATCCAGACTGTAAAGAATAAAATAGGATTAAGCAGATTTACTGCAACAAGAGTGTAATTCTTAGGCACAAATTAAACCTCAGCAAAATCACCACAGCTAAAAAAGGGAGCTAATTTTTAACCGTAAAAACACGTAATGTAAAAATCTTCAGTCAAAAAATTGGTAAAAATATGTTTCAGGCTACTCGCCGCCGTCTCGCAATTTGGTACACTGCCGTCACTGCTGTATTACTATTACTGTTTGCAAGCGGTGTTTATTTATACGTTCGTGCTACTCTGATTGAGCGGATTGATGATACTCTTAACCATGTAGTGGAGATAGTGGAGCGTTGTCTCACAACCAGCCCCTGTGCGTCTACGCTCATATTTGAGCCAATTAATGCTGATGCAGATAAATTTCGCGTTAATCTAGAAGCCAGTTTTCATGACAATAGCGATACTGTAGAAGATGACCACATAGACTTGGAATGGTTTAGTCCGACTGGTGAATTACTTTGGTCAACGCTATCCGAACCCCTAAATATTCCTATTCATGCCAACCGCACTGGTGAAACTGTACGCGTAGTTAAGGGGGAGAAAGAAAAAGGCAAAGATGATAAACTCCTCACTCCTAACTCCCCACTCTTTACTCCCCACTCTCCATTGTTATTACGGCAAGTTACCCAACGGGTGGAAGTGGGGCGGCAAGTATTAGGATATCTGCGTGTTAGCCATCCCTGGTTTGAAGTCACTAAACCCAGCCGTGAGTTAATTTTTGATTTGGCGCTAGGTATTGGTTTGATGGTGGTTTCTGTAGGGGCAAGTGGCTGGTTTCTTTCAGGTAAAGCGATGGAACCTGTAGGTGAATCTTATCAACGCCTCAAACAATTTACTGCTGATGCTTCCCATGAACTTAGAAGTCCCATCACTTTGATTCAAACAAATGTGCAAGTTGCCCTTGCTGACCTGGATTTAGCAGAGACAGAAGCAACCACTTCTATGCAGTATCGGCAACAGTTAAAGGTTGTGGAACGCTTAACCCAACGTTTGGGTAAGTTAGTCAATGACTTACTCTTTCTAGCACGGCAGGATAGTGGGATTAGCAAAGATATCTTTTCACCTTGTCCGCTAGATGCCTTGCTGATGGAAGTGGTTGAAGAACAACAATTGTTAGCCCCTGAAAAAGAAATCGCCCTTTCTCTAGACTTAGTTGATCCTCCTGCCTCTGAAACTAACCCTGAATTACTAGAAAATTGGTTTACCCTTGTGGGTAATTGGGATCAACTGGTACGGCTATTCACAAATTTAATTGCTAATGCCTTGCATTACACTCCAGCTGGTGGACGGGTGAAAGTGGAATTAGCGCGGATAGAAGGAATAAATCGCGTTTCTGGATTACGTTACACCAGTGCCCAGTTGCAAGTTAAGGTGAGTGATACCGGAGTTGGAATTCCAGCAGAGGCACTACCACGCTTGTTTGACCGCTTTTATCGGGTAGATCCGGCACGGACTCATACAACTGAGAATACAGCTACAGCTAGCGCTACTGGTTCAGGATTGGGATTAGCGATCGCTCAAGCTATTGTCGAACATCATCAGGGTCATATTCAAGTAGAAAGTACCCAAGGCATTGGCACAACGTTTACTGTGACTTTACCGATAACTCTTGAGTCTTAAATCGCAAATTCAACAATTGTTTCCTGTGACAGATGCAGATAAGTGGATTTATTTACTAATTTCTATGGTGAAATTGCAGATTTAGTCATTAATTTGAAACTTTAGAATGAGATATTTATGTCTGTCAATCTATTATTTATTAACCTCTAGCTAGAGAACAAACCGTAACTGTATTGTTAAAGTTTAGATGTTTAGATGGCAGATTAGCCACTAATTAAATTCGCTGGTTGAAAATTTTTTAATAAATAAAAATTCAATTAGATCGGGAGTCAATAATGAATATGAAGCCTCAAAATTTTCGTAAGTCTGCTGAGTTAATTGGTGCTATTTGTGGTGGATTAATGATTAGTCTGCCAGTAATTCCTCAAGCAATGGCACAACAATCAGTAGGACAAGAATCTACTCCGAAGATTAACCCTTGCCCTAGAATTTTCTACGAAGAACCACATAATAGTCGGGTTGTGGTACCGCAAGGATGTCCTCCGAATGCGCTAACTCAAAGACTAGCTGCTCAAGGGCTTCTTCCTAACTCTGCTAACCCATCACAAGAGCAAACAAGATTGGGTGTCGGCGGTGAATCTCCAGAAACAGGTGTCACGCCACCACGCCCAGCCTCTGGAGATCAAACTCAACAGCCCTCACCAGGGGCGGTTTCGACCAATCAACCACAACAACTACAACCACGGCAAACTCCCAGCGCGACGATCGCACTGGCAAATGGTACTGTTAATGTCAGGTTGGTAAATGACACTGCGGCTAATGTAACTTTCCAAGTGATTGGCGATACGGCACCGCGATCGCTACAAGGTAAGTCAAATGTAATATTGCAAGGTCTAAGGGCACCAGTAACGGTGACATTTGAACGAGAAGATGGTGGACAGTTGATAGTGACTCCACAAGCTTCTTCAGAGCCAGGAAGTTTGGAAGTTAGATTTAACGAAGCCACCAATGCAGCACAGGGCAGAAGTGCTATGAGAATTGAACGAAACGGTTCAGTATTCTTGAATTAATCAAATTAAATACGAAAGTAGGGGCATAGATTGCCCCTATTTCCGCTGAAGCATTTTAGTTAGCTGATCCAGCAATTGGACTTCTTGCTTGCTGTCTTCCAATGTCCGCGCCAGTATAATCGCCCTTTCGTAAAAATTACGAGCAGTTAGATAATTACCTTGTTGTTTGTATAACTGAGCGTAAGACTCAAAAGATTTTAATTCTTCTCGCAAATTTTGCAATTCTTTAGCGAGTGCTAAACGTTGCTCTAGTAAATCAAAAGCCCGTTCATAGCGTCCAACAGCAGTGTGAGCTTTCACTAAACCGTCAATTGCGCGTAGTTCATTGGTGCGATCGCGGTTGGTTTTAGCTGTCCGCATCGCTTCACCATAACTAGCAATGGTATCTTGATAATTTCCCGATGCTAGGTAGGCATCACCTAAATTATTCAGGGTATTTGCTTCACCAATGGCATCGCCAGTCTGACGGCGGAAAATTAAAGCGTTTTCATACAATTTAATCGCCTTGTTGTAATCTCCCAACCTAGCAGTTACCAAACCCAAATTGCTCAAAGATAGTCCTTCCCCTTCAATGTTTTTGACACCGTGAGCAATTGCGAGTGCATCTTCAACTGTTTTACCAGCAGCAGCAGATTCTCCTTCTTGGAGGAGAAATGTACCGATATTATTTAGCACAAAAATCTGAGCTTGGAAGTCTTTCGTATCACGAGCGATCGCTAATCCTCGTCGTAAAGCATCTTCCGCCTCTTTTGCACTATCAATCTGGATATAAGCCTTTGCAAGCAAATTGTAAGTCAGACCTTGTGCTTTTAGGTCGCCAATTGAGTGATATAGTTCTAGTGCCTGCAAGCAAGATGCAATTGTTTTATCGGCATATCCTGAAGCGTATTGTTGTTCACCGATACGTAGTAAGCTATCTGCTTCATCTCTTGATTGCCGCCCAACAGAACTATTTAAAGGACGATGGAGTTGTTGTGTAATATCAACCGCACCAGCAGCTATAGGACTCAGCAAAAAAGTAAACAGTAAAAAGCTGTGTAAAAGCACCTGGGAACGAGAAATCACACCTACGCAAACTAATTGCCTTGGAAATACAAGCCGTTGTTTCATAAAAATTACCCGTAAAGTTGCGGGTTTAAGTAGAAGGTCTAAGAAGAAGTTTTAAGTTTATAAATTGAAGACAAACACTATACGCGTTTACACTTAAGTTAGGATTGAGCTAAATCCTCCCCAAAGTATATGGCGCGGATATCTGTGGGTAATTTGTCCTCTAGCATACGATAGCCTTCCTGAAGAAAATTGGCTACTTCGTTGGGAGCGATCGCTTCTCCTTCGGCTTGCAGATAAGCAGCGATTCTAGTTTCACTCCAGTGGAAAGTTTGAGCCATTAACACGATTAATCGTAAAACAGGGGGTAATTGGTCTAATGCCTGTTGTACATAGCACCATAGCGGTGGTGAAGTCGCTTGCAGAGAATAATGAATTGCTTCTGTCGGTGGTAGCTTAATTTCATTAATACAGAAAGCTGTGATATTAATTAACCAATTTTGCATGGTTAAGGCTGGCTCACCTGATTCAGGGGTGGTTAAATTTAGTCCACCGAGTTCGTAATAGATATGTCGCCAGGTGAGGGCAAAGAGATAATCTGCTTGCACAGGCGATCGCGCCGAATGCCGAATTAAGGTATACACTATGGGGCTATAGCGGCAAAAAATCACCGTAAAATACTTTCCAGCATCTGGATGGCGCTGAAACAAAGTCAGTAGTTCATGGTCACTGTGATGAAATAGCGACTTTACCAGAGGATGATTAGCTTCAGGAAAATGAGGAATTTGCACAAGTCTTTGAGTTGATAGTTGTTAAAATAATTTTGGGAATTGCACTCCCGTAGTTAATCGCATAATATCTTGGTGTTGCCCAGTTTGTAGCCGAGACTCAGACAACTTGAGTTATTGATAAACTAGAAACAAGGACTTAATTTTAGTCTTAATCGACAATTATAAAATCGACTCCCCTATAGAATCCTTATTTGTTCATGGTTATAGCAGTTAGTGTGATGTCGTTCCTCCTCAGCCCCCTTACTTTAGGCTCCTTTCTCCCTTCCTTGCCCTTGGATAGTCTGTTTTCCACCCAAGGCATTATGGTAATGCTGCTAGCAGCTTACGCTGGTGCGATGTGGATGTTCCTCACCAGTGCCCCAAAAGTACACACTGTAATGGTGTCAGATTTGGAGATTGCCCGACAGTTGTATGAAGGACTGCTAGATTTGCCCGCAGCTGAGGTGCCCTTGCACTATTACTACAACTACGAACAAACTATAGGCGCAACTGGGATTGATCCGCTATACATGTCTACAGGGCCAAGTTTGTCAAGCAAAATGATGAATAATGCTACAGAAGGGCTGTGGTATCAATTGAAGAAAAACACTCAGCTACACGTTATTACTGGTGCGAGTTTAGGTAGCAAAAATCAGCAACGTCACGTTTGTTTTGACCACGACTGTCTAGAAATGATTTTAATGCGAGTCGAAACGCGCGGTTTGAAATTTAAGATTCGTAACCAGAAGCCACTGAACTTTTTGGTCAAAGACTATGAAGGGCGAGTGATTGAGGTGGCTGAGGTAGCGAATTAATCATTAGATTTTAGATGATTTTATATTGTGTGGTGCGTAGCTTGCGATCGTAGGCATAGCACCACACAATATTTTTTTAAGTAGCTAGGCATAAATAAATTAAAGGTTGTAGTAAGGACTTTAGTCCTGATAAACCTTGCTATGAGCAATAAATCGCTCACTAAGAAAAGTCATTATAGGGTTTTGCTAGGTAGAAACTTATGACCCTTGAAAAGATGTACGCATCTCACCTATATGAAACAGATTTCTATACTTGGACGCAAGAACAAGTTAACTTGCTCAAAACTCAACAGTGGAATCAATTAGATACAGTCAACCTAATTGAAGAAATTGAAACTTTGGGCAGAAGAGAACGACAAGAATTGAGAAATCGGCTCGGAGTGTTGCTAGGACACTTACTCAAATGGCATTTTCAACCTGAAAAACGTAGTAATAGCTGGTTGAGTACAATTCGAGAGCAACGTGTTCAAATTAAGCTGCTTCTGCAAGATAGCCCTAGTTTGAAACCCTACCTCGATGAAGTTTTCCTGACTATTTATGAACTAGGTTTAGCTTTGGCGATTCGAGAAACTGACTTAGGCGAACAAGTTTTTCCAGAAATATGCCCTTACACTTTAAGCGAAACTCTAAATCCTGAATTCTTACCAAATCTGAATCAGCTTAATGAGCAGCAGAGCGAGTAATTACCTCAATCCTGTTTTATCACCGTAAACCGTGGCAAATAAAAGCAGCCCAGTAATGAGGATCTGAAAAAGGAAATTGCTGAGTCGAGTTTTCAATTTCTTTAATTCGCCTGTTCAATTGGGCATACATATTATATTCAAACTTCCATTGTTGATATTCAATAGAATCTGAAGGATATTTTTTTCTATTTACTATCAGTTTTTTTTCCTTTGCTTCTACTTCATGGAATATTTTATTGAGGTCTACTTTTTTAAAGTCTCTTAGCTTAATTTGAGCTTTTTGTAAAGCTTCAGGACGATTTTTACCTTCTTGTCGCTGCTGGTAGTAAAAAATGGAAAATAATGCTGTAGCTAAATCATTGACTGACCACAGAGTACTAACTACACTTCTAGCACCAGCACACAAAAAGCCTGTAGAGAGAGTAAGAATATCATCAGTTAGAGATGGAGTACCCAAATTAGTTTCGCAGCAAGAGAGAAACACTTCTACAAGTTGAGGTAAACGCCAGCTTGGTGTCATCAATTGCCCCAACGTGATGCTGCTGTCCTGCGCTAATTTTAACTGTGATTCTAAAGGATTATCGAGGCAAGATTGGGCATGGTGGCACGAATGAAGTACTTGAACTTGTTGTGCTAGCTGTCGATAGTTTTTAGAGGTGGCTTGACTGCTACCAATTAATCTATTTTCTGATGGAATGTTATACATTTGGGCGAGTTTTTCGCCTTCAAATCTGGCACAGGGAAGATTATCTTCGGCATCTTCCACAGTTCCATATTCTAGAGATGTTCCATTAAATGTCCCTACATTGTTGCGTTGTTGACAAAATTCTAAAATTTGGCAGCTTGGGGTATAACGAATCAGAAATTTATCTCCTAAATATTCCTGATATTCTCCTGTAGGCAAAGCAGCGAAGGGAATTTGATGGAGTAACAGGTGAGGAACTAAAATTAATTCTTCTATTCCTTGAAGATGTTGGGAAATGAGTTGAGATATTTGCAGCCGTTCAGCTAATTCGCACAGAATACTGTTAATCTGAGTTTCCCATTTTTTGGGTTCATCTCTATAAGGCAATAACCAATTCTGCTCAATCCAGCCTTGCAACGTATTTAACCCTTGTCCTGTGCAGGTGTGGAGAGTAATTTGGTCTTTCTGCACGACAAAGATATGGGTATCGCTGTTGGTAGTGTAAAAACTGAGGATAGCTGTATTGGGTTGGTCGATTAGCTTTTGAATTTCTGACAAGCTGAGGGGGTTAACTTGAATTTCGCCAGCTAATACGGGATCTTCGCGTCTGAGATTTTCCCAAACTTGTTGTTTTTGGGTTTCTAAAAGTGCGATCGCTTCATTGTAAGCTTCCCAAGCAGCACGTGTATCACTACGGTTATTTTCAGATTTATGGCTTTGGCGTTCTTTGCCAATTATTTGTTGCAGTTCTTCATACTGCTGCAATAACTCCGCAACTGCTGGGGGAATTTCGCCACTTTGGTAGAGATTGTTACTTGCCATTAAGTCTACCAGGCGTTTGGAACGCGATCGCTCTGAATATTCAAAAGCTTTTTCTATTTGTCCAGCATTGATGCAAGCTTGCACCATACTTTCGTAAATGCCGATGGATTCTTCTAAAATCTTTTGACGGCGTGATTCAGATTTTATCCAACTACGGCTAGTCTCTACTGCTTTAATAGCAATACTATAGCCTTTAATAGCTTCGTCCCAATATCCAGATTTAAAAGCTGTATTACCAAGATTGCGAGAAGCTCTAAGTGATTCATTAGGGTAAGCGGTGTGTGTATGAATTTCTAAGGCTAACCAATAATAATTTATTGCAGAAGTGGCTAATCCTTGATCGCGGTAAGCATTGCCTAAGTTATTCTGAAGTATGGCATATGTAAATGGATAATTATCACGAGTATAAAATTTTAAAGAATTCTGATAAGCTTGAACTGCCAAGTTAAAATTTTCTTGTCGATCTCCCTGAACCCTTTTATCATAAGCAATACCCATATTCATGTGAGTATTTGCACATTCTTCAGTAAATGATTCTTTATTCAATACACCTAATACTTCTTTGTAAATATCTATAGCTAATTCAAAGTTATTTGAGAGATTACGATGTGGAGTATCACAGTACAGAGATGCGAGATTGTTTTTAACAATAACCCATTTTTCAATATATCTATACAGGGTAAAAATTTCTAAAACTGCATTACAGATTGATACTAATTTATCTAAATTTACATAGTTATCATCTTTTTTTATATGTTTGATTTTTGCAGAGTAAAGAGGGATCAAATTAGTTTGAGTTTCTGCCCACTCTATAGGATATTCTTCACGAGAATAAATTTTTAAAGCATCCTGATAAGCTGCGATTGCCTTTTCTCGATTCTCTGTAGGATCGCCATAAATGCGATTACCATAAGCATTTCCCAAATTAAGTTTAGATATTGCCCACTCTATAGGATATTCTTCGCGAGTAAAAATGATTTCAATAACCTCGCAACACGCGATTGCAATATCTAAGTTGTCAGCTATGTTGCCATGTGGAAACTGTCCAATTAATGTGCAAAAATTTCCAATAGCTGCGGCTGCTGCTACTGTTTGTGCATTGTATAGATTTTCTCCAGCAAAGTAATTTTTAGCCCAATGACGCAACAATACAGCAAAATTCAAATCTAATTTGTCTAAATTATCTTGCAGTAAAGGATAAACTATCTTTTTATCACTATAACTTTGTGATATTTTTATCAATGCTGTTAACAAAAAATTTATCCGTTCTTCTATCATCTTTAATTGGCTCTTAGCTAGTTATTTAGCTGTTGTTTACTATTCCCAAAAATATATACGTAGAAAAATCATTTCCAAATTGCTGCCAACTTCTCCAATAGTTCCTCAGCTAAATCTAATAACTCAATTTCATCAAATTCATCACTTGTTCCGCGATTAATTTCTGCAACCGCCATACTATCTGCCAATACATTTTTCACAGCAAAAATCCTATCTTCTTCTTCAGATAAACTCAAACATTTTTCCAACTCTACAGCAACTTCTTGGATTGTCCTTGAACCCAAACGCGCTCTCACTTTCACCGCAACCGAATCGTTACTTTCCAGCAGTTTTACCAAAGCTGTTTTCAGTCCATTATCCTCGCTAGAAAACTTCTCAACGGCTACACGCACATATTCCCGCACGCTCATATTTGCCGCCAATGCCTTTTGTACAACGACATCTGGTACATCTACCAGCAATACACCTTCGTTATCGCTAGCTTGATATAAGTCATCTCCTTGTTTGACGGCTATCAGCAAATTTGCACCCAAAGCGTGTAAATAGTGCAACACTGATTCTAATTCATGTTCCTTTAAAGCCGACTCTAACTTGGACACCGCAGCTTGCTTTACTCCCAGTTTTTGAGCTAGCTGTGCCTGAGTCAATCCTGCTTTATTACGTATTTCACGCATGGCATCGGTAAGATAAAGGCGCAAATACTCTAACTTTCCCGCCAAAATAACCTCTGGTTCGTCGCTTACCTTTTGCTGCAACCAAGCTTGAAAATTAGGCTTTTTCATGACTTTTCCCTTTGCTGCAATTCACGCAATCTCACTCTTGCAGGTTCTTTGTCTCTATCTTTGATAGCGCCGTCGTATTTCTTCATAAAGGCGTACAGCACCACAAATCTCTGAGGAGTAGCAGCCGTTAAGATAAATCGGGGATTATGTTCGCTCTTAGTCATCCGTAACTCATACAAATCATCTTCCAGTTTCTCAAAGATACCACTGGTAAGTGATGCGAGTCCTTTGTCGCACAGGTAGCGAAGATTAACTTGCAGACGCTTGGTTTCGGAAGCACTCAGTAACGATTTTGGTGGATTTTCTGGTTGCTCCTCTTCGGGAATCATCCTGATGAAAAAAGCCAGCAAATCTTTGGGGATTTCCCCATTCACATCTAGATAAAGTTCCCAATTCCAGGTCACTTCCTACCTCACAATATAGTATTCCTTATAAGGAATGTCAATTCTTTATTCCTTTAAAGGAATATCATATAGAATCAGTGAGTGCAACTTATACCAATTCTGTATGAAGATGCAATAAACCATATTAAGGCTGAAGTATAGAAAGAAAAACGAGCCGCAAAGAGCGTAAAGGGCACAAAGAAAGAAGAAGCCAAGAAAATTCGGCGCAGCCTTACAAAGACATGGTATTAGGTAATAAAAATGGTGCGTTAGGCAAAGCCATAACGCACCCGAATGTTTATATGCTTAAGTAGATCAACTTAACTGTTCAAACTTGAATTTTCCTTTAATGAACTTGTTAAAGTGTTGACCTTTAGACGGTGCATTATCCAAGTCTTCTTTGACACTGGGAGGGACTTTGAAATACTCGTAAACACTTCCACTGTCAAATTCAATAGTCAGTGTTTGGGTTTTTTGTTCATAGCTAAATTGCTTAATAACGCTGCCTTCAGGCTTAAGCAGAGGGAAAGCAATTACATCCCGAATGCTGGCAGAATCAGTTAACAACATTACTAAGCGATCGATCCCAATCCCTAAGCCACCTGTAGGCGGCATACCGTATTCAAGGGCTGTCAAAAAGTCTTCATCTACACCTTGGGCTTCTAAGTCGCCAGCAGCTTTTCTTTCGGCTTGGGCTTCTAGGCGTTCTCTTTGATCGATGGGATCTGTAAGTTCTGAGAAGCTATTCCCAGTTTCTCGCCCGACGATAAATAACTCAAATCTTTCCACCAAACCAGGTTGAGAACGGTGGGGTTTTGCTAGGGGCGAAATTTCTACTGGGTAATCAATTACAAAGGTAGGTTGAATTAAATTAGCTTCTACTTTCTCTTCAAAGGCTAAATTCAGTAATTTACCAATTGATTTGGCTTCATCTACACCAGGAATACCAGCATTTTTACTTGCTGTTTTTGCTTCTTCCAAGGTTTGGAAAGAATTGAAATCTAAGCCAGTAAATTCTTTAACTAAATCGTGCATTGTCACTCGCCGCCAAGGTGGTGTTAAATCTATAGGTTCCCCTTGGTAGGTAATTTGCAGCGTGCCGAGTACCTCTTGGGCGACAGTGGTAATAATCCCTTCAGTCAGCGCCATCATATCGTTGTAGTCGGCGTAGGCTTGGTAAACTTCAATCGTTGTAAATTCGGGATTGTGTCGAGTCGAAATTCCTTCATTACGGAAAATCCTTCCCAATTCAAACACCTTTTCAAAACCACCTACAATCAACCGCTTGAGATGGAGTTCTGTGGCAATTCGCAGATACAATTCCATTTCTAAGGTGTTGTGGTGGGTGATAAATGGACGCGCATCTGCACCTCCAGCTTCACTCTGTAAAACTGGCGTTTCAATTTCGAGAAAATCTCGCTGTTCCAAATAACGGCGAATCCCAGCTGTAATTTGGGCACGACGGCGGAAAGTTTGCCGCACTTCCGGGTTAACAATCAGGTCAACGTAACGCTGACGGTAGCGCTTGGCAACATCCGTCAATCCATGCCACTTGTCGGGTAGGGGCAACAGGGATTTAGTCAGGATAGTATATTGTTTAACGTAGACAGATAACTCGCCCTTTTCAGTCCGTTTAATAGTACCTTTAACTCCCAGGATATCGCCTGCATCTGTGAGTTGTTTTAAATGATTGAAGGCATCAGCATCAATATCTGCCATGCTTTCTTGGATGCGATTTTTATCCAAATAAAGCTGAATTGTGCCAGTTTCATCTTGCAAGGTGAAGAAAGCCAGTTTACCGAAAACGCGACGCGCCATAATGCGTCCAGCGATCGCAACTTCTAAATCAACTTCTTCACCACTGGCTAAATCGGCAAACTGTTCTTGCAACTGTGCTGCATGATGGGTAGATTCCCAGCGATAGGCGTAGGGATTAGTCCCTAGCTGCTTGAGTTGTTCTACTTTTTCCAGCCTTGCGGCTCGGATATCTTCTTCCGACATGGTAACGAACTAAATAGGGCAAGATTAATTATAGATGCTGCAAAAGTTGAGAGTAAGAGATATTTGCACTTTGCAGATGATAATATCGCCAAACCAAATACAATGACACAAACTAGAGTGCGCTTGTGGAATGTAGATGAATATCACCGGATGCTTGAGACGGGTATTATTACAGCCGATGAACGGGTAGAACTGATTGATGGGCAAGTTATCCCCATGAGTGCGAAAAATCCCCCCATGCAGCGACAACGCTGTGTGCGTCTGATTATCTCAAGAGAGCGCTAGCAGAAGTTGCCTTAGTTCGGGTGCAAGATCCCATTCAGTTAAGCCAATACTCGGAACCTGAACCAGATATTGCCGTTGTCCGCATTGATGCGCGAAAGTACATCGATCGTCATCCTGCACCCAATGAAATCTTTTTATTGATTGAGGTAGCAGATACAACGCTAGACACCGATCGCAAACAGAAAGCACCTTTATATGCTAAGGCAGGAATTGCTGACTACTGGATTTTGGATGTGAATCAGCGTCAGGTTTTTGTTTTGGGCGAACCACTTTTGCAAGGCTACAATCAACAATTGATTTTGCAGGACTATACAACGTTATCCTTGATTGCATTTCCAGAAATTGAAGTTCAGATTAATCAACTGTTTCCATAAGTTAGCTAACAGAATTTGAGTATGAAATTTTTTAAATAAAAAGTGCGTAGGTGTAGCCCGTCGTAGACATCGCTCGATCGCATTTTATCCAAAAGACTCTCATATAAAATATGATTGATATCTTCTATGACAACGATTCAATAATCTAATGTAAAAGTCAAACCTTTATTTACGATCTACTGTTAGCGAATGCCTAGATGAAATTGCTTTCATTTTCAAGTTAGTAAATTGCACGATCGCCTTTACAAAATCTTGCTGTTCTGGTTGCAAATGCAGTTTTTCTAGGGCTTGATTGATATTATTACCAGCCCGGAGATGGTGATTAAGTTGGGCACGTTGCGATGTGTTTAAGACTGCCTCAATTTCTCTGTTTCTTCGCTGACGCACAGCCTGGAGTTCTTGGCGTTGTAAGGGAGTCAGGTTAATCTCCGAGGAGGTGGAGTAGCTTGCAGTTTTGGTAGTTTGGGCGGAAATAACACCAAAAGTACTATGGAGTTGAACGGGTGCAGCTAAGGCAATTCCTGGCATGGAAAGGACAAGAGCTAGAATAGCAGCGAACACAGAAAGCCGTTTTGTCAAGTGAATTGCCATATTCAGAAATGCCTACATCTAATTTAATGCTGAGATATAGTTAAGCAATTTTCAAGCCTTAATTTTGAATCTTGAATTTATCCACCCCCAAGAGGATGGTAGTTCAGGTAGAAAATATTATCCGCTTTAAGGGAATCCAAAAAAACTAGAAGGGCAAACTTAACCAAATTATTTTTGCTAAAATCTAGACTCAAATTCAAGTTGTTACAAAATCATCACTTAATTGCTCATTTCTGTTAATCTGTCAATGCGTAAGTCCTGCAAGTAGCTCGTGATTTTATTTTAGAACACCTATCACAGAAGTTAGGCTTGATTGCATAATATCAATTATTTGTCAATGTGTAAGTTCTAAATTTAATTTCTGGAAATCCCTCAGACAAAGTATGTGCTAAAAGAGATATAAATAGTGCATTAGGCAAATCTAACGCACTATTATATATAACTTCATTTAGCACTCAAAACTACTCAGACCTTTTCATTCTGTCGATTTCGCGTTGTAATTCTTCAATTTGACGGCGCAAAGTTTCTGTTTCATTTGCGGCAGATTCTGCTTTAACATTTACCGAGCCAGAAGCAGGCGATCGCTGATAATTTCCTCGGCGAATTTGCTGATATTCTTCGGATACTGCCCACGCCCGTAAGTAATGCAGCCGTTCCACTGGGAAAGGATGACTCAACATCGTACCCTGAGCGCCATTGTATATCAAAAATTTATATATCTGATTCAGTCCATCTTCATCCAGTGCCTGATAATTTTCTGACTGCTTGATAAACTCTTGTAAACTACATTCATTGGCATATTTGTGACTACCGCCAGAGAGTTTCATCATGGTTGACATTACCGGATTCAAGTCATCCATCACCAGTAATGCGGCGCGATCTGACGATAACTCGGCTTTGCGCCGCCACTCAAAAAAGGCGTAAATCAAGCCTTGTGTTACAAGATTACCGAGGTCAAAGGTCAATTCGCCCAAGGCAGAAGCAGCACTCATCGCCCACATCGCCATTTGAATTAAAATAGTATGACCACATTTAATATGCCCCAGTTCATGGGCTAGCACCGCCCGAATCTCAGCTTCGTCTAGTAAGTCCAGTATCCCTGTATTTATGACTATGTAAGGATTCTCTTGCCCCAGCGCATAGCTATTAGCTTGGGGATCTTGCGAGACAAACAGCGCGGGTTCTGGGTAAATGTCCAAATCTCGGACGCATTCCCGAAACATCTGGTAAATAGTGGAATACTGACGCGGCCCGACTTGGATGGTGTTACCCATTAGATAGACTAATTGAGGGCGTTCGTAGATAAATTCCACAAATTTACGAGCGATTAAATCAAATCCCGGTAAATTTCGTAAAGCTTGCTCGGCTTGGCGATCTAGTGGATGCCTGAAGGCTTCGCTGGAAATTCCTGTGTAAGTTGGCATAATTCAGGGTATTGGGTGATTGGTAATTTGTCATTGGTCATTGGTCATTAGTCATTAGCAAAGGACAACTGAACAAAGGACAAATAACAAATGACAAGATAATAGAAATGGGGCAATTGGAAGTAAAAATCACTTTGTATGGAATTAAAAGCGTGTGATTGAGGCAGAAGTTCATTTGTCACTACATAACTTTTTGCGATCGCAAGCGGGGTTCCCTTCCTGGCCCCATCATTTGACGATGGCACGGTTGGTAGCACGCGCCTTGCGCCTGGGACGTAGTGCCCTAATTCAAGTAGGAGCGGTTTGTGGCTATCAAGGGCGGTATCGCACTAGTTTTGTAGCATCAGCCCTAATGTGGCACGGCCCTGTAATTATTGTTGCTCAAGAACCAGTGCAGCAACTTCTGCTGCGGATAGAAATTCCGCGTCTACAGCAGTGGCTACCAGCCAATAAATCAATTAGAACAGGTGACGCTTGGCCTGATGCTGAGTTCCAAGGGCTACTTTTAACCTCTCCAGAAGCTTGGTTAAGAGGACAATTTGCTGGTGGCGATCGCTTTCCCCAAGGCATCCCCACAATTATTGATGGGGTAGACGATCTCGAAGATTGGGTACGTCATCAACTTACCCAAGATATTCAACCCCATGATTGGGACGAACTCATATTGGCTTGTCCAAATCAAGCTGAGGCAATTAGCGAAGCACGGATACAACTGACGCACGAACTTTTTCAGCATCCTGTTAATCCATATCACTGCTATCTAATTTCCCAGCCAGAAATAGAGATTTTAAGCCGTCTTTGTTTAGCTTTAGAGTCAGTACCATCACTACCAGAACCGTGGAAACAATTCTGGCAACAATTTCAAACCCTTGATGAAAATCTTTCCCCCCCTGCCTCCCCTGCTCCCCCTCCCCTCTTCTGGGCGACCATAGCCCATAGACAAGGTTTATTTTCTTTGCACTATGCCCCAATGGAATTAAGAGAAATCCTCTTACCCTTATGGCAGCGACAACCAGTAGTTTTGATTGGCAGTGCCATAGAACCAGAAACAGAGGCTCCTCTTTTTCGACAGCGCCTTGGTTTGGAAGATTTAACTTGTCTAAAATTCTCCTCGGAGAGTCAAGCGGAAGCAATTCAACTTTATGTACCCTATAAATTGCCTCTACCTAACACGCCAGAATTTCAAGCGGCATTTATTCACAAAGTCCGCACACTGGTTTGTCTGAGTGCTACAGCACCAGGATTAACGGTTGTTTTGGTGGGAGATGTACCACTCAAGGCTCAAGTGGCGACAATTTTGGCTTCAGAGTTTGGTTCGCGGGTGCAGGTAGAAAAAACTTGTTTAGATGAAAATGGTATTTTGATTAGTGGTTGGGAATTTTGGCGAGAACATCAACGAGTTTTGCCAGCACCCCATTTGTTAATTATTGCTACTTTGCCTTTGCCATCTTTAGAAAATCCGCTTGTAGCTGGTAGGGTAGCTCTTTATAAGCGATCGCATCAAGATTGGTTTCGTTTATATTTATTGCCAGCAGCCTTGAATGAATTACAAAGAGCGATCGCGCCAGTCCGAGAAAGTCAAGGCATTGTTGCTTTACTTGACAGTCGTGTAGTTAATCGTAGCTACGGCGCTCAAATTCTTACTGCCTTAAGCCCTCTGGCACGTATTAACTATCTCGACCCAAGTTTGTTTTCTAATACCGATGAGGAAAATTCCGCTTAAAATCATTCTCATGAGTGCTGTTAGCGTTAGCGGGGCCCCTAGCTGAGTAAGGAATCTCACTTCTTTACTCAGAAATCAGGACTTGGAACTATTTTGTCCAATTCCCAATTTACATTTTATGAAGGTAATGCGATTCATTACCTCTCTATAGCCATGATTCCTGGCAAGATAAATTTAGAACCTAAGTAAAATTTGAGTTGCTGATTATGGGTGAAGCAAAGCGTCGTAAAACCACACAGGGGGAAACATACGGTCAAGAGACTCGCATCTTGCCTTGGGTTCCCATCACAAAAACTCAAGCTGAACAATTTGTCAGTTGGACTACTCGCGGTGCCTGGATAGGCATTGGCCTTATGGTTGTAGGATGGGCAACTATCCGTTTTATTGGCCCAGCCTTCGGTTGGTGGCAAGTAGTCTCATAAATCCTGCTGTTAATCTTCTCGCTCCAAGAAACCTTGAATCTTACTCCCCTTTCCTTGTAAAGGACTTGCGTGAAAATAAAGTACCAATAAACCGAGTTTCGACACTTCGACTGCACTGAGCGCAGTCGAAGTGTCGAAACCCATCTGGTTGGGATACTTTAACCCGCAGATCCCTAAGCTATCTATTAGTCTTATTTTTAAGTGAGTTGTAGTTTTGTTGATAAAGATCCGGGTAATGGATAGCCCGCAAGCAAGAAGGGTATTAAAAGACAATATGGTTCAGTTAAGGTTTTTATAGCTAACTGAACCGTATTGCATTAAAAGGAGCCAGCGCGGTCTTTTCCCAAATGGAGAGGTAGCACAAAGGGGTTTGCCCAAGTGAACAGCTGGCGTGAGGGATACAATGACTTTGGCAATCATAACTATTACCCGCCGGACATGATTGCTAGGAATTACGAATTAGCCCGATCGCAATACACTTCACCAAAGCTATGATCGGCATAAATTTCAACCACTAGATCAACTGCTGTTGCATCTTTTACCAAGGGCTTGATAAATAATTCCGGGTGAAGCGATCGCCAAAAATAATTGACAAATTGCTCTATCTCTGCATTGCTCATCCCCGACTTACCCGCAGCAATCATCTGCTGTTCTGCCTGTTTGCGCCACTCCAAAGAACAGCGGTAATCGGTTGGATATAGCACAATTAAGCTGTCCAATCGATCCCACAGTGGTAAATAATCATGGAGGCGAAGATTCATATCACGAGCAAATGCTCTATCTTCATTTGTGACAATTGGCGGTGGTGCAGTATCAAATACATCTGTATTAATTGGTCGTACACCCACAAACCAACCTTCAAATAGTACAATATCTACACCTGTTACCATCTCTGGATTAGTGCGATCGCCAGCGCCTTTGTATGCAGATTTATCAAAGCGGGGAACCATAACTGAACTTTGCGACTGACGGATCTGATCTAGTACATCTAAGCCTAAATCTACATCGTGGGTTCCTGGTGGACCGCGCCAAATCAAGCGGGGATCTTGCTTTAAAACCAAGCGATCGCTGTAAGTTTTATATAAGTCATCCAAAGATAAACTCAGAGTCCGGTATCCCAACTGATTCAGAATCAAACTGAGAACTTTAGACATTGTGGTTTTACCAGTGCCTTGTCCTCCCAATATTCCCTGAATTAGAGGGCGTTCCAACTGTTGGCGCTGCGATGCTAGTTTGATCCCCAAAGGCAGCCACAAGTCCCACAATACCTGTAACATTTTCTTTGGTTCGATTTGGAGGGTAGTTTGGCAAAATTGGCTAAAAGCTGGGAGGACAGATTTTAATAAGTGCGATCGAAAAGCGATCGCTTCGTCGACATTTTCCGGCGCGATCCCAAAAGCTTTTGCCCTTAACTTATCTGCTAGTGCTGCTTCTCTTGCTTGCTGCTGCCAATTTTCAGTTACAGTTTCTGAAATTAAAATTTCACCCAGCCACAAACTCATAATTTCCCCTTATGCCCCTCTGCTCCCCTGCGCCTCCGCTCCCCTGCCTATTCTCACGATCCCAGCTTAAAGGCTTCGAGAAACAGGCTGTAGGTGAAACCAACTTTGAGGAGATTTAGTGAGTCTACAAAGAGCGATCGCCTAGTAAAAAAGCTCTGACTGTAAAATATTCTACTAGTAACTTCAGTTAACACAACTAAAAAACCAGCTACCACAATGTCTAATTCTGCCCGTTGACCAGCTGTAGTGGAAACTGCGTTTCCCAGAAAAAAACCAAACAAAAAACTAATTATCAGCAACGATAATCGCCGCCAAGGATTTAAAAACCATTGCCCCAAGCGTGTAGCAATGGCATCCAACAAGTTATTCAGACGAGTGTTTTGCATCAGATAGACTTCTGGGAAAAAGTCAAGATATCTTGAAATATCTTTATATTATTAAAAAATATATTGGTTGTAGCCTAAGCTTATTTGTTAATATTATAGATATATGCTGGGTTTCCAGCGTTGATTTAAATTTCACATCCTATCATCTTTAAGGAAGCACAAGCGGTTTCAAGGCTGCTTGTTCTAACCCAAGATGAAATATATTTATCATCTGGACTGGCAAAAGACACTTTGTTGTCTGTGCTAGTATTCTCACGATATTTTTATTTTTCTATACAAATACATTAGCTGGTTCGGTATCTAATTTTCTTGTTTTTATCCAAGCCTACGGTTAATACACAAAGCAATTAGTGTCTGTAACTGTTGTTTTTCAGTCATCAATGAAATAATTCCGTCCAAATATTTTCTACCCAAAATGATATTTATAATACATTGATGTGTCTAATCTGAATAAAATCTATCTTAAGCTACTTTTTATAATTGCCTTTCGTGATAATAGGCTACTATTTGGTCAAGCCTAGACAAAATATTTATTTCTAAAAACTATCAATATGAAATCTTTAGTGTATCGTAACGTCGGTGTTACAGCTTGTTGCTTGGGACTACTTGTTACTCTGGTGGGATGCTTTGGAGTGAGTGTATCCTTGGAGTCCACAAACCCAGATACATCTTCACAACTGCCAACTGAAACTCAAGAGTGGGAGACAACTTCCTCTAAACCTGTTTCACCTGAAAAAAGCATTTCCGCTAATCTATCTACTCCAACCAATAAAGTAGAACATAGTAGTAAAGAAAATACTTATCCTGTCTTAGCAGAGCGTGATAAATCAGCAACCAAAGCTAAGAATCAAGGGACTTTGCGGATGAGTAATCAAACAAATCAACCTGTACGCCTGACTCTACTGGCGCGACAGTCGGTAGCAAAAGGCTCTGGTACCAAACAGACTCAATATGATGTACCGGCACATTGGGATTTTGCTCCCCAAGAAGGTAGTGAGAAGGGACTGGTTCTATCCCTACCTCAGAATAATTTAAAGCTGGAAAAGGGAGATATTTTAGTTGCCTTCGCAGAAGATGGCTCCCGTCGTTATTGGGGTCCCTATGTTGTCGGTGAAACTCAATTACCTAAATGGAATTCCCAAAACAGAGAATGGCAACTAGTGCTGAGTCCATAATCTATAGCAATCAGAATTGAATTTTCTGTTTGAAAATGCGCTTATTAAGAGTTATGAAAAACTACAACCTGTAGGAGCAATTTATGTATTGCCCTACGTAAATCAAGCACAGCTTCAAATAGAATCGATATTAGGATTGCTAAATAGTTACCATAGATAACTTTTGCATTTAGTCTTGTAGATTGACTTTTGTTTCATTTATTTTTACTATTAAACCCCATTATGGTATAGGGCTAGAGTAAATACGCTCATCTGATGTTGCTAATAAATAGAGCAATCGGGGCAATCTCGGAAAAACAACTTATTAAGCGTGCTCATTACATTGTTTGAAGTTATGTAGCCTTTTGATTACGGCCTATCAAACACTGCGGTAAACTATGCGTTGATTATGATTCTTTCGCAGAGAAGAACACTCGAAAGGAGCGGTTTTTTCAATGTCTCATACCGTAAAAATCTACGATACCTGCATTGGCTGCACCCAATGCGTCCGCGCTTGCCCTACTGATGTACTTGAGATGGTTCCTTGGGATGGCTGTAAAGCTGCTCAAATTGCCTCTTCACCCCGTACAGAAGACTGCGTGGGCTGTAAGCGCTGCGAAACCGCTTGTCCCACCGACTTTTTGAGCATCCGGGTTTACCTGGGCGCTGAAACAACTCGCAGTATGGGTCTGGCTTACTAAAAAGCTGGTGCCGAGTGCTGAGTGCTGAGACAAAAAGAAGTAAATCAAAAAAACTAATTTCTTGATTCTTCACTCAGAACTCGGAACTCGGAACTCAAGACTTTGAAGTGTGTCAATATCAAGCACCTTTAGCATCGTAGAGTGGACACTACCTGCTTTACGAAATTTTAATTTTAGATTGGGGATAAAAATCTCTGGGTACTTAAATCCTAGAAGCGTATTTGTACTGTCAGGTCAAAAGCTGACTGTGAATCTGCTTTAAAAGCCCAAAATCCATAACAATACCTAGTGGTAGAGGGAGTAATATTACTCCCTTTTTTCTTTGCAAAACGTCGAGTTTGTGCTAAACACTATACTGGATTTAATTATCCTGAAAAAAAGCGGTGTGAACAATGTGCGGAATCGTTGGATATATAGGCACTCAAGCGGCGACAGACATTTTATTGGCTGGGCTGGAAAAACTAGAGTACAGGGGCTACGATTCTGCTGGAATCGCCACTGTTTGGGAAGGTGAAGTTAATTGTGTACGGGCAAAGGGCAAACTGCATAACCTACGCTCTAAACTAGAACAAATAGAAGCTCCTGCCCAGATTGGTATTGGTCACACTCGGTGGGCAACTCATGGTAAGCCAGAAGAATACAACGCCCATCCCCATTTAGATACGGCAAAGCGAGTGGCGGTGGTGCAAAATGGCATTATCGAAAATTACCGCGACTTACGCGAAGAACTCAAAGCAAAAGGACACCAGTTCGTTTCTGAAACTGATACTGAAGTAATTCCCCATCTCATAGCCGAATTTTTAAAGAATATTTCCCCCTCATCTTCCTCATCTCCCTTCTTGGAGGCAGTTCGCCAAGCTGTTAACCACTTACATGGGGCATTTGCGATCGCAGTTATTTCTGCTGACTACCCCGATGAATTGATTGTTGTCCGTCAACAAGCGCCTTTGGTAATTGGTTTTGGGCAAGGGGAATTCTTTTGTGCATCTGACACGCCAGCGATCGTTGCCTACACCCGTGCGGTGCTACCTTTAGAAAATGGCGAAATTGCCCGTCTCACTCCTTTAGGCGTTGAGATTTACAATTTTGCTGGCGATAGGTTGAAAAAACAACCCCGGCTGCTTAACTTCAATCCTGCAATGGTAGAAAAGCAGGGATTCAAACACTTCATGCTCAAAGAAATTCATGAGCAACCAGGAGTAGTAAGAGCTAGTTTAGATGCTTACTTTAATCCAGCCGAATCTACCGAATCGCCAATCAATCTTGGTTTACCTGCGGATTTATACAACGATTTAGAACAAATTCAGATCCTCGCCTGTGGTACCAGTTGGCACGCAGCATTAATCGGAAAATATTTAATCGAACAATTAGCAGAAATTTCAACTCAAGTACATTACGCTTCTGAATATCGCTATGCACCATCACCCGTGACGGCTAACACGTTGATTATCGGTGTTACCCAATCAGGCGAAACAGCCGATACTCTAGCAGCTTTGACGATGGAAAAAGAACGTCGCCAAGGGAGAGAACCTAAATATCAAGCGCGACTACTGGGTATTACTAATCGCCCCGAAAGCAGCCTTGGTCATCTAGTGCCCCATGTCATCAGTACCTTAGCGGGAATTGAAATTGGGGTAGCGGCGACAAAAACTTTTACTGCTCAACTGATGGCATTTTATGCTTTGGCATTGGATTTAGCCGCCCGTCGTCAGACCGTTTCAAAAGACACATTAGATAAAATTATTAACGGGTTGCGGCAGATTCCCAAAGAAATTGAGGCAACTTTGGAAAGTCAGGAACGTTTAACTGAACAGCTAGCCCATGAATTCGCCGAAACCCAAGATTTCATTTTTGTGGGAAGAGGAATTAACTTCCCTATTGCTTTAGAAGGGGCGTTGAAATTAAAAGAAATCAGCTATATTCACGCCGAAGGTTATCCGGCTGGAGAGATGAAGCATGGCCCGATCGCACTTTTAGATGCGAAAGTACCAGTAGTTGCGATCGCAATTCCTGGTAGTGTGTACGAAAAGGTTATTTCTAATGCCCAGGAAGCCAAAGCTAGAGATTCTCGCTTAATTGGCGTGACTCCTGTCAACGATGGCGAAGCTGCGGAAATCTTTAACGATCTTCTTCCCATCTCTCATGTAGAAGAATTACTTTCTCCGATTTTGACAGTAGTTCCCCTGCAATTATTGGCTTATCACATTGCCGCCCGTCGCGGTTTGGATGTCGATCAGCCTCGTAACCTTGCTAAAAGTGTTACTGTAGAATAGTATAATTTTATACTTGGCATCAATGTATAATGGCTTCTGAAGAAGTTCTATGGCTTGCAGAAGCCATTTTTGTGGCAATGAATTATAAGTATAATATATTTATCACTACTTAAGTAAGTATTCGCTGGATTTGCAGTAAAGGGTAAAATTATCCAAATGCGATCGCAAAAACCCGAATGTATATTTTTACAACGTCTTTATACTACAGACAAGTCTGTAAAAATTTGAACCGATAACATCCAAGTTAATTACATCTACCAACATTATGAGTGAAATCCACCTACGTCAAATAAAGTCATACCTTCAAAAAACATTTAATGGTTTGATTGACTTATCAGATTACCAAAATAAATCTGAAACAGACAGAGAGTTAATTTTTTTAACAAGAAGTCTAGCTGCATTTACTTTGATGGTTTTAGCTGATATCTCTCCTCAAGAAGCATCAAAGTCGATAATTGATGGTGGACAGGATAATGGAATAGATTCGCTTTATTTTGACAGGCGAGAAAAAATAATGTATGTATTACAGTCAAAATGGAAGCAAGACAGTAAAGGTAGTGTTAAAACAGATGAGGTAATGAAATTTACTAGAGGTTTTAAAGACTTGGTAAATGCTAGATATGACAGATTCAACTCAAAATTTAATAATAAAACTCTAGATATTGAAGAAGCGTTGAATGATGCAGGAACAAGATTTGAAATAATTCTTGTCTATTCAGGTCAAACTCCCTTAGCAGATGAACCAAAAAGAGAATTGGATGATCTATTAGGTGAGATGAACGATTCATCAGATATTGTTAGTATGAGAGTTTATAATCAGGCAAATATATATAATATTATATCTCAAGGAGCATCTGGCAATCCTATAAATTTAGATGTTTGCCTGTTTGAGTGGGGACAAACAAAAGAACCCTATCAATCATATTATGGACAAGTATCTGCTAGGGAAGTAGCTGATTGGTGGACTAAACATTCTCCTAAATTGTTCTCTTCAAATATTAGGCTTTTTGTAAAAGATAGTGAAGTTAATGAAGGTATTATCAATACACTAAAAAAAGAACCGGAAAAATTTTGGTATTATAACAATGGCATAACAGCTTTGTGTTCTAGTATTGGGAAAAAACCGCTTGGCGGTAGTGGAAGAGACACGGGCATATTTGAATGTAAAGATGTCAAAGTAGTTAATGGCGCTCAGACTGTTGGATCGATAGCAAGAGCATATCAAAATTCTCCTGAGCAAGTTGAAAAAGCAAGAGTTCTTATTCGTTTTATCTCCTTAGAAAATTGTCCTGAAGAATTTGCTACAGAAATTACTCGATTCAACAATACTCAGAACCGAATTGATCGTCGAGAATTTGTAGCTCTCGATCCAGATCAAGAAAGAATAAAAAATGAACTTCACTTAGAAGGAATTATTTATACTTATAAGTCAGGTGAATCAATCCCAGATGGAGAAAAAGGTTTTGATTTAAATGAAGCTACAATTAGTCGAGCGTGCAAACAGAATGAAGTTTCTTTCGCCACGCGAGTTAAAGATAAAATTGGTGTTTTATGGGAAGATATAGAAAAACCTCCATACAAAACTCTCTTTAATAGATCAGTAAATGGTTCTAACCTTTGGAAATTAGTTCAAATCTTAAGAGTAGTAGAGAATAAATTATCAGAAGTACAAAAACAACGAGATGGAAGAGAAAAGTTATTTGCTACTCATAGTAATCGTCTCATACTACACCTGGTTTATAAAGCCTTACCAGAGAATTTTTTTAGCATATCATCTGATTTAACCCCAGTACAAATTGATGATATTCAATCCATGACCTCAGAGTTTTTGGGTAGTATTATGAGTGAAAGTAGCAACCTATTCCCAACTTCCTATCCGGCAAATATATTCAGAAATGTCACAAAATGCCAGGAAATTGTGGAAAAAATTTTAAATTGAGGAGAATTACTGCGATCGCATCCCTCGCAAACTCAGGCTGTTGATTCAGCTTTGCACTTGGAATGCGATCGCACTCAATTAACGATCCCATCAAGGTCTATAATTATTGATTTTGATTATTTGAGACTACAGTACTAGTTTTGTCATTTTCTAGTTCTCTCATTAGAGAATCAAAACCACTAGCATTGTTTCCACCTTTAGACAATAAAGACTGAATTTTATTTATTATTGCACTCATATTGTCAGAGAAAAATCTACCAAGATTATTCACAAAGTTTTTCAGTTTCTCAAATATACTAATTTCTACAGTTGAGTACTTATTCACAATTGGATATACAACTTTTCCTTTTTCTGTTTCATAGTACTCTTGTTCAGGCATCAACATAGATGTAAGTGGTTGCACCTGTTTTGCCATATCTGCTTCAGTTCGTTTATGGCTGAGAAATAAAACATCGTAAACCTTTCCGTTCCAGCTAGCCCAATAATGGTTTTGGAAAAACCACCGCTTACCATCATCACAATTAGGCTTTTTGCCTTGGTATGGTGTAACTCCAGCTTCACTCAAAAAAGGTTTGGCAATGCTTTCAACTGTTATTTTCTCGATGCCAAAATATTCTTCTGCAACTTTTTTAAATGCACGGGCTAATGTCTGACAATCTCCTTCTGGAGAGCCTTTCAAGAGAGTTTCTTGGCTCTTGCTCACCATTGTGTATTGAAATTGGATATTGCCAAAGTTTTTGAATAGTTGTTCCAGGATTTTATCTTCTGGTAATGTGTCGTCTATACTATTTACTAGTGTTTTGGCTAGTGAGTAATCTTGTAAAAATTTTTGTTTTTTATCTGCTGAGTTATTTGCTGCTAATATTCCTTCAGAGCTTGCTTGGATGTTTCTGCTACCTGCTAAGGTCGTCTGCTGTCCTTCTTGGTTTTGCAAAGTAGCTGCATTAAGTTGGCTGACAACAGAAGTAGCTACTCTATCAGCTTCTTGCTCATACCGATCTCCTGGTTGGCCAACAGTGAGTTTTGGCTGTATTAGTGGTTCCTGAAGGGGTTGCATTTGTGCCAGCGATACAGTATCAGCACGTTTGATCGCCATTTTGTCAATGTTATGACCAAACTGAAAAGAGTGTTCCTTCCCTTGCTGCAACGACTCATTCATTTTTGCCTGTAATACAGTGAGTCGTTCCTGTCCGTCTGGCGTGATCGTGCCATGCTTGGCTTGGATTTGGAGTTTTGTTGCCTCAAATTGATACTCTTGAAATTTCTGATTCTCTACTTTTGCCTGTACTATAGGCTTCTTGGAGCCAAGTTGAGAGTGAGTAGTTAAAAGGTGCTGACCTTGCTCTGACTTAGAAGCGGATGAGTCAGCTTTTTTGTGGATTTGTAGCCGTTCTTTCATCGCTGGTTTCAAAAGTCAATAGTGGTTAATCTATATATTATGTCACTTCAGATTGCTTGATTACTTATACTTAAGTCAAATACTGTTAAAACGTATCATCCATTTTTTCTACAAGACTGACGCAAACCATAGCTAAAACCTTCATTTTCAGCTAAGAGCAATTCATGTAGACGCAAAGTCTCTTCCCGCAGGGTATTGCCCAGTTTTGCGTCGGTTAAGAACGCCGTACATTCAAGCAACACCATTCTTTTCGTTTCCACAGGGTAGCAACGACCCAACCATTTTGTTCTAAAGCGTCGGCAACAGCTTTAGATTGTTCTAGTAAAATACCACTGAAGATCGCCCAAGTTTCAGGTTTAGCGATCGCACTCATTTCTGGAATCAACTCAATAATTACATGAGCCAAAATATTGCATACAATACCATCCACTGGTTTCTCAAGCAGTTTTGTCAAAACATCTACACTTCCCAGTGCTGGTAGTAAACGTTCTGAGCTAATGTCATTTAGGAGACCATTACTGATAGTTGATTGCACCGCTAAAGGGTCATTATCTACTGCATAGACTTTTTCGGCTCCCAGTAGCAGCGCTCCAATGGAAAGGATACCAGAACCACAACCAATATCTGCAATTACCAGATGTTTATGTTTGCCACTATTACCTACAAATGACTGAGGAACTTCACTCAGCCGCATTTCTAGGGATTCCAAACATAGCTGAGTGGTGGCATGGTTGCCCGTACCAAATGCTACACCTGGGTCAAGACGAATTACCAACCGTTCTGTTGTTTCTGGTAATGGTAGCCACGCGGGGTTAATTAGGAAGCGATCGCCGATTTCTTGGGGATGCCAATATTGTTTCCAGCTAGTTGCCCAATCTTCCTCATCAATTAACTGCCATTGCAGAGAGGGAGATGAAACTCCTACACAAAGGGCATCTTGACGCAGCCACAGCGATAGCGCTGCCAAATCTAGTAGCTGTGTTTGAATTGTCGATAAATAAGCCCTAACTAAAGATGAATTTCCTTTGTTTTCACTAGCTGTTCCACGACAGCCAAAATCTTCCAGTCGCCAAAAGATCGAATCTTCTAGGTCTGGCTCACATAAAATCTGTAGTTCCCACCAGGTGTTTGCCATCTTTTAGTGCTGAGTGCTGAGTGCTGAGGAGTGCTGAGTGCTGAGTATGAGAGAGTTATGAGTTTTAAGTTATGAGTTAGGAGTTTTCGTTTTTAACTTTTAACTCCTCACTATTCACTCCTAACTTTTCTTGACTCAGCACGGGCTAAACCTTAGCTATCCGCTAACGTTACTCAGCACTCAGAACTCATAGTGTTACTGTATATGCGTCCCGAATACCAGGGACTTTTATAATCTCATCTAAAATGCCCTCTGGTAAAGGGTCATCTATACTCAGAGCCATTACCGCATCACCACGGACGATTTTACGGCCTACTTGCATACTGGCAATATTCACATTAAAACTGCCGAGTAAAGAACCAAGTTTGCCGATAATCCCTGGCATATCGCGGTGCAGGGTAAACAGCATATATTTGCTGGGTGGGACGTTAATGGGGAAACCGTCAACATCAGTTAGGTGGATTTCCCGTTCACCCAGCAAAGCACCTGTGACAGAATGAGTACCCAAAGTACCCGTGGCTTCTAGATGAAGCGTTCCGGCATAGTCTCGAATAGAAGCATCGCGGGTTTCAATTACCCGAATTCCGCGTTCTTTGGCTTCTATGCTGGCATTAACGTAATTTACCCGTTCCCGCAAAGCTTGGTAAAGTAATCCTTTGAGGGCAGCTACTACCAAAGGCTGACTTTTGTTGGTTGCGAGTTCGCCTTGCAGACGAATATTGAGTACTTCCACCCGTCCGCCAGCTAGCTGTCCTACTAGATTACCTAGAGTTTCTGCTAGTTGCATGTATGGTTTGAGTTCTTCCAACACATCGGGGCCGAGTCCGGGAATGTTGACGGCTGAACGCGCTGGTAGTCCTAAAAGTACATCCCGAATTTGTTCGGCAACATCAATCGCCACATTTACTTGAGCTTCTGCGGTAGAGGCTCCCAAGTGGGGGGTGAGGATAACTTCTTTGCCTAGCGATCGCAATTCTGATTCACCCAGTGGTTCTGACTCGAACACATCCAGGGCTGCACCGCCTATTTTTCCCGCTTTTAGAGCTGCTGCTAAAGCTACTTCATCAATGATCCCACCACGAGCGCAGTTGATAATCCGGGCTGTGGGTTTCATTTTTGCCAGGGTTGTGGCATTGATTAAGTGGGTAGTCTCTGGAGTTTTCGGGATGTGTAGGGTGATATAGTCTGCTTGCTGGAAGAGTAAATCTAGCTCCACCAACTGACAGCCAATTTGTTCAGCTCGTTCTGTAGAAATAAAAGGGTCATAAGCTAAGAGTTTCATCCCCATTGTCTTAGCTACAGCCGCAACATGGGAGCCAATTTTACCCAAACCGACAACGCCGAGAGTTTTTTTGTAGACTTCCGCGCCGACAAAGCTATTGCGATCCCACGCGCCGCGTTTCACCGAAGCGTTAGCATCCGGGATGTGGCGAGACAAAGCCAAAATCATTGCTAGTGCGTGTTCGGCGGCGGCAATTGTGTTTCCCTCTGGAGAATTGACTACTACAATTCCCCGGCGTGTGGCTGCGGGAACATCCACATTATCCACACCCACGCCAGCACGACCGATGATTTTTAGCTGAGTGCCGGCTTCAATGATTTCTTGAGTGACCCGCGTACTAGAGCGAATCATCAGTGCGTCATATTCACCAATAATTTCGAGCAGTTGGGCTGGTTTTAGACCTATTTTGACATCAACAGTAGCAACTTGCGAAAGAATGTCAATTCCAGCTTGGTCAATAGAATCAGAGACAAGAACCTTAGACATGATTACTTCATTTAAAGCTACAGGTTTTGCTGCACAAGACTTTTTAGTTTAGTCTTTATCTGTCGCAATTCAGCAAAAATTATTCGTTTTAATATCAACTTAACCTTTACTTACGCTACGTGCTGATGGTATCGAAGCGTAAGTTGCTCCCGGTGGGTACGGCCTCCTAAGTATTTGAAGATGAGTGGCTGTTTGCACAACCCTGTCGCTAAATATAAAGCATTAATAGCACTAAGCACTTATATATTTATTAATAGTTAAGAGTTACTCAAATCTTATCAGCTTCAGCAATTTTCTTGGTGGGGTAGAAACGCTTGCATTGTTGGCTGGGCTGCAACTTTAGCTGAGGCAATGCTCTGCACAACTAAGAAATGAGCTAGTAACTATTTTATCTGTAGAATCTTAGTTATTTATCAATACCACAAGTGGTATCACTTAGTCAAAATAAAATATTTACATCATCAAGATTATCGGATCGGAATAAGTAGGTAGACGTAAATCCTAATCATTAATCTACGTGCGTTACCAAACAGCCCTTTTGTAGATATTGCTAGTGGAGAAATCGCTATAATTCTGATGAGCCAAATAGAGCCAAATATCCTTTGATTTTTGGGGAAACCAGCGATGTTAAACTACAACTTGCCAAGGCACTTGCCCTCAGCCGAGGAACTACCAGATTCTGATGAAACGCCCGTGGATAATGAACTGCAAGAATTGATACCAGGTTTGCTGAAGGCGATCCTGCTGCTACTTTGGGCAGAACGTATGGACTGGCTATTTGCCATAGATATGGGTATTTATTATCACCCCGATAAACCGCCCATTGTGCCAGATGGGTTTTTGAGCTTAGGGGTAGAGCGGTTTTATGATGAAGAGTTGCGTCCCAGTTATGTACTGTGGGATGAAAATGTTGTACCGATTTTCGTGCTAGAAGTAGTTTCTCAAAATTATCGCAAGGAATACACGACTAAATTGGATGAATATGAGGCTTTGGGTGTACTTTACTATGTGATTTATTCCTCTCGTCGCCGCCGCAAACCTCATCTGGAAGTACATAAGTTAGTTAATGGTAAGTATGAATTGCAAGAGGGAAACCCCGTTTGGCTACCAGAAATTGGTTTAGGAATTGGTTGCGAAAGAGGAAATTATTGTGGCGTAACGCGGGAATGGATGTATTGGTATGATGAGCAAGGACAACGATATCTCACGCCCGCAGAACAAGTAAAACAAGAAGTACAACGCGCTCAACAAGAAGCACAACGCGCTCAACAAGAAGCACAACGCGCTCAACAAGAAGCACAACGCGCTCAACAAGAAGCACAACGCGCTCAACAAGAAGCGCAACGCGCTAATGTCGCAGAACAACGGGTTCAACAGTTGGCGGAACAATTAAGAGCGCTGGGAATAGATCCAGATAATCTGGTCTAACTGAAATATTTTGCAATATTTTCAACAAAACCTAAAAATTAGGTTTTGTTAGATTTCTGTATTTTTTCATAAATGATTGTTGAAATTTCTACATCTCATCAATTAGATTGCACACGCTTGATGCAATTGCGCCCATGTAATTTAGCAGCATATAGCGCTTGATCCACTACTTGCAATAACTCATCAGTGGTTTTTCCATGATCTGGAAACACACCCACTCCACCCGAAACTGTTGTATGTATTTGTTTACCTCCAGATTCCAACTGTGCAGCTTGAAAGGATAACCGGATCTGTTCGGCGTGCTGATATGCTTTCTCCTGTGTTAGTCCAGGTAAAGCCAATACAAACTCCTCACCACCATATCTACACACAATGTTTTGAGAATCACTATAGTTGCGAAGAAGGTCTGCAAATACCTGAATGACGCGATCGCCAGCTTGATGACCGAATGTATCATTAATATTTTTAAAATAATCAATATCCATAATTATCAAGGCAACTCGATCGGAATCCCGCATTGCTCGTATTAGTTCTTTTGGGAATATCTCATCAAAATAACGCCGATTAAACAAGCCTGTCAGTCCGTCCCGCATAGCCTGTTCTCTTAACTGAACCTGTAATGTTTGAATTTCAAGTACCTGTTTGTGCAAATATTCATTCGCCTGTCGCAGTTCCGATTCAGCCTGATAACGTTGAGTAATGTCACGCAAAACAAGTAAACGGCCTGTTAACTGCTTGCGTCGATTGTGTAATGAGGTAATTAGTAACTCTACATAACAAGGAGTTACCGAATCTATGAATATCTCTATTTTGACGCTTTCATAAGTATGGTACAGTCTGACTATTTCTGGCCATTGTGCCAGAACTTGAGCAGCAGGCTGTCCAATATCCTGTTTTTTCACCCCAATCAGATGTTTTAAAGCCAGATTAAAGTCAATAATCCGGTTTTTGGCATCCAATACCAGCACACCGTCACTCATATTCTCAATCAACGTGTCTCTAGCTACAGGAACGAGGTCAAACATTCGAAAGCGAGAAAGGCTAACAAAATAGAACAGTCCGGCCAGCATAAAACTCATGGGAGTAATATTTAGACCAGGCGGAGTGAGGCGGAGCATATACAAGCTAGCGCCTAATATTGGTAATACTGCACCGACTAATGCCATGCTTGACTGCCGACGAGACAGAACTGATGGCACTAAGGCTTTCTGAATAAGCATTACTACCCCTGTAAGCGTGTAGAGGTAAACACAGATCATGATCCAAAAAAAACCAAGATTATGTTGATAAATCACAAAATTAGTTCCTTTGGGATCTGGCAAAAAGCCAGACCAGACTAAACCATGCCATTCGTTTGTTGCCACCAAAATCATATTGAAGGTAGGGATAGCCCATAGCAACGCTGTATTTCGAGGCGTTAACCAACGATTTTTATTCGTGAAGTGCATTGCAAATATGAGGAAGAGTGTAATTACGCTGCCGGAGCCGACATACTCCAGCTTTGACCAAAATATTTTTTCTCGGAGCATAATTGCTCCTGCTTCCATTGCTGCAACTGTAGCGTATCCTGCGATCGCTAACATCATCGAAATAAAAGGCTTGCTAGCCAAAGAAATTGAGCGACGTTGCCAAGCTGCAAACGCAACAGTAACTGAGATGATTACAGTAATGCTCAGAATAACAAAGTAGAGATTGTACTGAAAAAGCATGGTGACGATGCACTTAAGAGATGATCTCAACCTTATGAGATAAGTTTGAGCAAGTCATGATGTTCCAGTAATTTTTATAATTACTTGAAAGTGGTTAAGTTACAGCAGAATTTGGAATCCTGCATAATTACAGAAAAACTATTGTTTTTTAGGAATAACGTTCCTGATTCCACTTTTAGCAGAGACAGTATCACCTTTGTAGCGAGGGATGATATGAATACTGGCGTGCATAATATTTTGACCTGCGGCTCTATTGATGTTCATTCCTACATTAAAGCCATCAGGCTCAAATTCACTTTTGATAATTTCTTGTACTTTGTTCACCATAAACCAGCAAGCAGATTGCTCTTTAAATGGGAGTTCAAAATAGCTGCTAACATGACGTTTAGGAATAATTAGAACATGTCCTTTAATTATTGGATAGCCATCAAAAATAGCATAAGCAGTTGCTGACTCAGTTAATAGTCTGAGAGTTTTATGGGGATTACAGAATATACAATAGTTAGATGAATTTCGCTGATGATTATAGTGGACATACTCATATACTTCCCGATATTCATCTAAGCAAATTGAAGTAAAGGGAAGTTTTGCAATACACTGATAAGTAGGTTTTTTATGAATATAATGTTCTCGAAACCCTTCTTTTCTAATATCCCTTCTCACAGCATAATAAGCTTTTCCTCCTGGTTTTAATAAGTGCGATATTTCCATTAAGACATTAGTTTGTTCTTCGGGAAATAAAACATTTAAAACATAAAAGCAAATTATTGTATCAAATTTATTATCAGGATATTCTGGAAAATAATAAGGGTCATAGCCTGTAATATCACAACCTTTTTGGCGCAATATTTTAACATCATTACCAAAGCCACAACCAAAGTCTAGTATTTTGCCTTGGAGAAGGTTTTGATTTAATAAAAACTGTGCCGGAAATGATAGATAACTTCTTTCGATCGCAGTAAGATGACTGAACTGATTTTTTTGCTGTTTCATAGAATTTTGGTGCTGATGTCCCAAAATTATTATTCCCAGCATCTCTTTAGGTTATGCGATGTCTACAACGCGCTATTCGGTGTCGCATCAGGGTCAATACCTAGCTCACGTAACTTAGCTGCTAATATATCAGCACGTTGACGTTCCTGTTCAGCACGTTGGCTTTCCTGTTCAGCGCGTTGACGTTCTTGTTCAGCGCGTTGACGTTCTTGTTGGGCTTGTTCGCTGCTCCACAACAGCAAATTCCCTTTTGTATCCCACCAGCGCAGCCAATTCATGGTTTGACATAATCTTTCACCTTGCCAAATTCCCAGAAATAACTCTAACTCAGGAATCCAGTAACGTCCATTAGCGTCTCCTTGCTGCAAAGTATATTGTCCATTTTGCAAGCACCGTAATTCTATGCTTGGTTCGTAAGGGTCGTAGGTTACGTAGGTTGGAACTTGGAGAATCTTTTCGTAATAATAGAGTTTACCGTAAGGCGGAGTTGAACGGACTGATAATTCTCCACCTTCTGTATCTGAGAGAAATTCCATCACTACAGCCACAGCAGCACCTTCTAAATTTGGGGTGTAGCTACGACGAACTACATTTGTTCCCACAGACTGCACTTGAGGAACGTAAAACCAGTCTGGGGCTTTGACAACGATTTTTTTGTTGACTGTGGCTACAAGCCCAAAATTAGAGCCAATCAGCATTTGAGGTTGGATGCGTCCTGCGGTTCCCAAAGCATCAGTAAGCGCAGCAGCGATCGCAGGTTGTTGAATATTTTCCACTGGATCGTCAGGTAAAATGAAGTCGGCTGGCAGTGCTTCCCAAGTAACAATTGGTTCTTTTTGGATGGGGTTAACTTGTAGAACCATAAAATTATTCCTAATATCCATGCACAGTATATAGTTATTTTTAACAAATCTTCAGTTTGCACATCTGTGCGATCGCAGCATATAAATTCAGATAATCTTAAGTTTTGGATGAATAGACTCGCACTGCCTAAAAACCCAGAAATCTAGAAAGATTTCTCAGACTGGTGTATATACTCTTATTCAAGCACTTAGCAAGCGTGAATATTATGCTGGAATGGTTTATTGGCTGGATAGCAAGCAATGCCTTTCTGCATCGGAAATTTTTAGAATATTTCTGTACTTGGGAGTTTGTCTGGCAGTTTGAGAAGGAAGGCAGTATTTCAATTGAGGATCTCAAAACTGAAGTTTTTGGCAAACACTGGCAAGATGAAACTTGGCATGAGGTAAGCTAATCGGCACTAAAGTTGCATAATAATAATGTGAAGTAGTATAAAAGCAGCTATGCCGCCACCAGCCAAAGACTTTTTAACGCCGTCACAAGTCGGCAAGCTACAGCAGGCTTTAAAAGAAAGCGGCCAACCACACGTCAGGGAAAGAATTTTAATTATTCTTCTACAAAATGATGGGAAGCCGCAACACGAAATTGCTAAATTTTTAGGCTGCTCGCCTAGAACCGTGGCGTATTGGTGTATGCATGGAGATCCAGACAATTTAGAAACCCTGCATAATAAAAGAGAGTACGAACATTATCGAAAAGCTACTCCTGAATATATTGAACTGTTATTAAAAACTGTTGACCAAGAACCATCAGATTTAGGGTATGAATTTGGCAAATGGACGGCAGAGAGATTAACCACATATTTAACCGAAAAAACAGGGATAGATTTAAGTAGCTCTCAAGTAAGGAGGATATTAAAGCGAAAAAAGTATAGTTATATCTGGGCTAAATATGATCTGGAAGATAAACAAAAACCCCAAGAAAGAGCCAAGTTCAAGGAGAAACTTACTCAATATTTATCAATAGCGCGAGAAGAACCAGACCGTTTGCAGGTATGGTTTTGGGACGAGAGTGGTTTTAGTTTACGAGTGATTCGCCGAAAGAACTGGGGTAAAAAAGGAAAACGCAAAAATGTTCTATTGCTTCGGCGCTGTGGTCGCGTTAATGTGATGGGAGCAATCAGAGAATCAGACCGAAAACGGGTATGCTTTTTTGTCAAAAAAGGTAATGCAGATATTTTTTATGAGCAATTACAACAATTGAATGAATTAATTAAACAAGAGTGGGCTAGTATTGGGAACCTTGGTAAAGATTTCTCCAAGCATGGGCCGAAGATTATTTTAATTTTAGACAATGCTAGTTTTCATAAGCGCAAAGATATTATAGCTAAAATATCTGAAGAATTTCCAAACTTTGTTTTAGAATTTTTGCCTGCTTACAGCCCTGATTACAACATTATCGAATTAGTTTGGCACTCATGTAAAGAATATATTGCTCACCGCCTGTTTAAATCAGTAGATGAATTGCAAGCACTGCTAGATAAACTATTAAACCAAGGTGAGTTACTGATTAAGTGGCATCGGAAAATCAAAAATAAAGGCAATGTCAACTATGTTGCAGCTTAAATGCTGATTAGCTTATTGTGGCTAATTGCCGGAATGATTGATGCGAAATCTGTTGGTGAAATTCTTGATTACTTGATGGTGCAAGATGGCGAAGAGGAAAAATTTATCAACTTGTTTTTAGCAGCTAAGTGTCTTGCAGAAGTGAGAAATCGTTCGGTAATTGCGTCAGTGGCTAATAAATTATTTGGCAAGGTAAAAGACTTAACCAAATATGACCTCTGGTATTATTACACCTATGACAATGCAGAAGAAACTCAGCTAGTTCAGACTCTCAAAATTCCTCAAGAACTTTTAGATATATTGAATGAATCATCTTGAGCAGATTTTCATGGTGAACTGTTACCCAAGCTGAAAACATGAGAACAGTAAAAAGTAGCATAACTCCAAAAAAGCGATCGCTAGACATCTACCCAAATTCTCATAAATTATTCTCGAAAATTACGCACCCAGAACACCGTAAGCATTGCCCGTAATATCGTCTAGCGGTAGTTGCAGTAAACAAAGCCGACTTTGATCGCAACAATCAGATAGAAAGTAGTTTTTCAATCCACTTAATTTAGTGTTAACAGCTAGATCAGAGGTGGCATGAATGCAATTACAACAGACACAACTTTTAGAGGAAACTCTCTGGAAAGCCGTTCTCAACCGAGATGCCACAATTGACGGCAAGTTTTTCTACGGTGTTCGTTCCACAGGCATTTATTGCCGACCTATTTGCCCTAGTCGCAGACCAAATCGCAATCAAGTTTGTTTTTTCCAGTCAGCAAAAGAGGCTCAAAACGCAGGTTTTCGACCTTGCAAGCGCTGTCAGCCACAATTTGAAACAGTTCCAAATCCAGCCAAAGCGAAAATCTTAGCAGTATGTCGATACATTGAAGCACAAAGCGATCGCATCCCCACCCTCTCAGAATTATGCTCTCAGGTGGAAATGAGTCCTAGTTATCTGCAAAAGGTATTCAAGCAAATAATTGGTGTATCCCCTTTTCAATATGCAGATGCACTGCGTAGCCAACGATTAAAGCAGCGTCTCCAGTCAGGGGAGGAAATTGCTCATGCAGTTTATGACACGGGGTATGGTTCAAGTAGTCAAATTTATGAAAAAGCACCGAAGCAACTGGGAATGACACCAAAAATTTACCAACAAGCTGGAAAGACAATCAACATTGTCTATGCGATCGCTCCATGTCCGTTAGGATATTTACTGGTGGCAACAACAGACAAGGGGATTTGTGCCGTTAAACTAGGTGATGAAGCAGACAAACTTGAACACATCTTGAATCAAGAATTTCACCAAGCGCACATCATACGTGATGACCACATACACAAAGAATGGATACAAGGAATCCTCGACTTGATTGCGGGAGATGAAACACATCTCGATTTACCACTCGATATCCGTGGAACAGCATTTCAGAAACAGGTTTGGCAAGTATTACAAAAAATTCCCTATAGCGAAACTCGTACCTACACTGATATTGCCCGTGATATTGCCAAACCCCAAGCAGTCCGGGCGGTAGGAAATGCTTGTGGAGCTAACCCGATCGCAGTGATTATACCCTGTCATCGGGTGCTGCGGAGTGATGGCAGTCTTGGTGGTTATCGTTGGGGGATTGAGCGCAAACAAAAACTGCTTGTACAAGAATCGAAATTGAGCAAAGATGACTCAAATACCTGAACTAGAATCATTGACTGAAGAAAGTCTCACCCGTGGTTTAATGGTGCTTGCCAATATTGACAGCGATTTGGCTCGGATTTTAGAAACACTCGGGCCTCCACCAATATGGTCAAGAGAACCGGGTTTTGCAACGCTTCTGTGCATAATTCTGGAACAGCAAGTTTCCGTAGCAGCTGCGAGGGCTGTATTTAACCGTCTATGTGGGGTTATTGTACCGCTAACGCCAGAAAATTTTCTGACATTGGATGATGTTCAATTAAGAGGGATTGGATTCAGTCGGCAAAAGATTCTATACTCTCGTGGATTAGCGAATGCGATCGCAAGCGATCAGCTTGACCTCAGCAAGCTGGAAAGAATGGACGAAACTACTATCAGAACTGAGTTAAAGCGCCTCAAAGGTATAGGAGACTGGACAGTTGATATTTATTTACTCATGGCGCTGCAACGTCCTGATGTCTTTCCTAAAGGCGATTTAGCAATCGCGATCGCTTTACAAAAACTCAAAAACTTGGCGACACGTCCAACACCAGTTCAACTGGAAGGAATGACACAGCACTGGAGACCGTGGCGAGCAGTTGCGGCAAGACTTCTATGGCACTATTACCTAAGTAATCCCAAATAATTGCTCCTTTTCCCTTGGCGCACTTGGCGCACTTGGCGGTTCGTATAATAAATATAAACTAAATGGTAGAAAATCAATTAATCCTAACAACAGAAAAGTCTGATAAAACTTTAAACATCCTGCCGATAATCATAGTAATAATTGCATTATTAGCTTTATCTTCAACAGCAATATTGATTAAAATTGCTCTTAGAGAAATGAGCGCTACTGCTACATTCTTTAATCGTTTATGGATAGCGACTATTATCTTTGGATTCTGGAATGGAATTAACCAAGCACGGACTCAGATTAAAGATGATCAACCTGTATTACCACAGCAGCCTTATCCAATCAAAGAGATAGCGTTTTTAATAGCAGTGGGTCTAGTTCATGTATTAGGTAGATTATCTTGGACTTGGGCGCTAACCCAGACTGGTGCTGCGAATGCTAATGCGTTAGGTAGTCTTAATCCGCTATTTACTACATTAGGAGGATGGCTATTTTTTAATCAGATTTTTGGGCGCAAATTTATCATCGGTCTGATCTTAGCCATAATCGGCGCGATCGCAGTTGGGTTTGAAGATTTATTACGTTCTAATAATAATTTTACAGGTGATGCTGTTGCCTTGATCTCGTCGATATTTTATGCAGCAAACTTTTTACTAATCGAGCAAATCCGCAATAAGTTTTCAATTATTACTATCCTTCTGTGGCGCTGTGTCATCGCAACTTCATTAATGGTTCCAGTAGTACTAATCTTTGAAAAACAACCTTTTCCAGTTTCCTTGTCAGGGTGGTTAGTAGTATTTGCACTAGCTGCTATTTGCGAATCTTTGGGTCATGGGCTAATTGTATATAGCCTGAAAACTTTTTCTTCAGGATTCATCTCTTTACTTTTGTTACTCAATCCAGTGATTGTTGCTATTCTTGCTTGGATACTTTTCTCGGAAAACTTGAGTATTTTTAACTTGCTAGGGTTGGCATTAATTGTAGGGGGTATATATTTAGCGATTTCTAATAAAGAATCTATCAAATCTAGCGTTAATCCCCCCATACAATCTCTACAGAAAAGTGAATTTTAACAAGTTCGTAGTAAGGACTTTAGTCTTTATTTTCTAAATACTAAAGTCCTTACTATAAACCCTCAAAATAACTCTAATACTTGCGTAATGCCAGTGATAAGTCGGTTACAGTTTCCCCGTGAAGACTCGTTCAGCCGGGCCTGTCATGTAAACCCGTTGGTCGATTTCTGACCATTCAATTTGCAAGGGACCACCAGGTAATTCTACAGTGGCAGTGCGATCGCATTTCCCGGTTAACACACCAGCCACTAAAGAAGCGCAAGCACCAGTCCCACAAGCTAATGTAATCCCAGCACCCCGTTCCCACACCCGCATTTTCAAATAGTCACGGCGTACCACTTGAATAAATTCAGTATTTATGCGTTGGGGAAAAGCTGGGTGATGCTCAAATTTCGGGCCTATGCTTTCTAGTTCAATTGCTGCTACATCTTCCACAAAGGTAATGCAGTGAGGATTTCCCATATTTACACAAGTTACTTCCCAAGTTTTCCCCGCCACTTCCAACGGCACAGAGATTACTTTTTCTTCAACAGGTGCAAGAGTAGTAGGAATTTCGCCAGCGAGTAATCTGGGTAAACCCATGTCTACTTTAACTAGACCATCAGATAAGAGTTGGGGAGTCATTACACCACCCAAAGTATGAATGCGATATGAATCTTTATTTCGGGATTGACCTTCTAAATCTGCCAAAAAGCCAGCTAAACAGCGAATGCCATTGCCACACATTTCTGGTTCTGAACCATCAGAATTAAAAATCCGCATGGTATAGTCAGTGCCGTTTTCTCCAGGTAGAGCAAAAATGACACCATCAGCACCGATACCAAAATGGCGATCGCATAATTGGATAGCTTGCTCTGGAGTCAAAACGGGCAAAGATGACGAGCGATTGTCAATCAGAATAAAATCATTGCCCAGACCATGATACTTAGTAAATTCGATTGCCATTTTCTCAAGGATGAATTATCAAGGATTAGTTACTCTTTATTTTGCCTTGTAGGTTCATCTTTACTAAAAATGCTTACCGAATTTGACACCACTTTACCCAGTATTAGACAAGTCCAAAACCTGATTAAACAAACAACGCCAGTTGAGTTAAAGCTGGTGACTCAGGATGTACTCACAGGAAAGGTTGTATGGCAAGATCCACAGTGTATCTGTATTGCTGATGAAAACAGTCAGCAAACCACCGTTTGGAAACAAGCGATCGCATACATCAAACCGAAAACAAGTTAGAAATAGAATTTTGCTTGCGATCGCTATAAGATTTTGGTTAGCGATCGCTAGTTTGTATACAATACACCCTGGTATCATGATTCATTCTGTTAGCGATAGCTAGGGTTTAGCCTATTCTGACTCTTGAATTCTGCTTGATAAGAGAGAATCAATGCAAAAGTTCCCAATCTTGCAGCATTAAAATAGCATCTCTATACAACGACAAATCCACCTGGTGGACTTCTATTCCTTGCCCAATTCCTTCTAGAAGGGTAATTGTCAAATTTCCTCCCAAGTGTTCGCGAAACTCGGTTAGCCCCCTAAATAGACAATCGGGATGGTCTAGTCGATCTAATTGCTCTGTCAGCGCCGGCACGTATAATGTGAATCCTAGCTTACTGAGCGTATATAGAACACTTTGCCACTCAGATTTCAAGAGTTGACCTGTTAAATATGAATAGGTCGTATCCAAAGCAATGCCGATCGCTACAGCTTCGCCGTGACGTAAACTGTAATTAGTTAAATGCTCCAGTTTATGAGCAGCCCAGTGTCCAAAATCCAAAGGACGCGATGAACCCATTTCAAATGGATCGCCGCCACCAGCAATATGCTCTAAATGCAATTGCGAACAGCGATAGATCAATCTTTCCATTATGTCCATATCCCGATTAGCCAATTTATCGGCATTAGTCATAATGAAATCGAAGAAATCTGCATCTTTAATCAGCGCTACTTTCACCGCTTCTGCAATACCCGATCGCCAATCTCGATCGTCAAGGCTAGTCAGAAAATCAAAGTCATTTAAGACAGCATAAGGCGGCATGAATGTACCCAAAAAGTTTTTCTTGCCGAAAGCATTGATTCCGTTTTTTACCCCTACACCCGAATCGTTTTGCCCTAATACTGTTGTCGGTACTCGTAGCAGCCGAATTCCTCGATGAGCCGTTGCTGCTGCGTATCCTACCATATCTAGGACGGCTCCACCTCCAATTGCTAAAACGTAGGAGTGACGGCACAATCCAGCTGCATTGATTCGCTGATGAATTTGTTCTATAAATCTAGAATGGTTCTTGACTGCTTCTCCACCAAGAACTACTATCGGCTCACCGCTCAGTGTTAGTACATTTTCATAATACTGAGCATAGACTGATAATTTTTTTAGTAAGCCATCTTGGTACTGTAAAAATCCTCCATCTACCACTGCTAGTACTTGCTTTGGGGTTGTTTCTCCATCTGCGGCAATCACTTGTGCAAATAAAGGATTATCTAACTGAAACAGACCTCTAGTGAAGTGAACATCATAGTTGAAGGTCACGCGGACACATTGGTTAATCGGTTGCAGATTAAGAGCGGTTTTTTGTTTAATAGCCATTTAAAGTATTATTTTTTAGTAACTGTGAATACATCCACTATTGCAATTAAAATTGAAACTAAATTCAACAGAATTAAGTCATCAAATACTTCAGCATTTAAATGATTTACTAGACAGCCAAAATTATTAAATTAATCATAATTTTCAATTGTATTTATCCTAAACTACAAAGTTGACAATAACATTAATTTACAACTTTATTGATGCCTATCGTTTATATCTGAAGTTAGCAATGGATATTCTTATTTAGATAAGATTCTAATTTTTTTCCGTAAGTTAATTCTAGAGTTTATCTAATTAAAATAGCATCTTTACAATATCTTCTCTAAAATCGGGAAAAGTTTATAGATTCAGTAAAGTTACGAACACAGTAGTATATTATTAGCTGTTTTAAACACAAAGTATCAAGTTTAGTGGTAGATTTTATACTTAGTTGTCACAAAAAAGTTGGGCAACTTCTCCTGAAATTCATCATGAGTAAAGTAAACAAGTTACTGCATCACTGGCTGTTAAAGTCTGTTTCAGAGAAAGCTTTTGCTTGGCTGGAGCATAAGCAGGCACAAATTTCTAGCGGCGCTGCTGAAAGAGTTTTTTTCACGGCATTTAGTGCTGTACCGCGTTATCTAGGTAAACAGGATTTGCAGCTAACATTCCAGGACTTGGAAGCAGCAGAAGATGTGATTCCCGGTTGGTATCCTGGTAATTGGAGTGTAGATCAAGCAGGTCGCACACTCTTGCTTCTAGCTTTGCCCCACGATGATGCCCAGGGGTATGTGCGATCGCTCGATCAAGTCTTCTCCACTGCTGATATGGGAGAGTTAGTTGCTCTTTATCAAAGTTTGCCGTTATTACCACATTCAGAGTTACATCGCCAGCGCGCTGCTGAGGGAATTCGCAGCAATATGAGTAATGTATTCCAAGCCATAGCACTACGTAACCCTTATCCAGCAAATTATTTAGACAATGCTGCTTGGAATCAGATGGTGCTGAAGGCTGTGTTTGTCGGCAGTCCGTTGCATCTAATTTGGGGACTAGACCGACGTGCTAACCCAGAATTAGCGAAGATGTTAGCAGACTATGCCCATGAACGTTGGGCAGCTAAACGCTCAGTTACGCCAGAACTTTGGCGACCTGTAGGGCGGTTTGCGGATAGTGCGATCGTTACGGATTTGGAAAAAGTACTGGCTAATGGCGATACAGCCGAACAAGAAGCCGCAGCATTAGCTTGTGCCGAGTCTCCTTTACCCCAAGCGCAAGCATTACTTTCTCGTTACCCAGATTTACAGTCATCTATCCAACAAGGTAATCTGACTTGGAACAATTTTAGCCGCAAGTGAGTGGGGAGTAGCAGTGGAGATAAGGGAGATGAGGAGAATAACCCATTCCCAATGCCCAATGCCCAACAATATCCAATGCCAAATACCCAATTATTAAAACCATGATGTATATCGATCCTCACATTCACATGTGTTCCCGTACTACTTACGATTACTTAGTAATGCGGGAATATGGTATTGTCGCCGTTATTGAACCAGCCTTTTGGTTAGGACAACCCCGAACTAATGCTGGCTCATTTAAAGACTACTTCAGTAGTCTTGTAGGCTGGGAACGCTTTCGTGCTAGTCAGTTTGGCATCCAACACTACTGCACAATCGGCCTAAATCCGAAAGAAGCTAACAATGAAGCACTAGCAACAGAAGTTATGGAACTGCTGCCACTTTATGCCTGTAAAGAAGGAGTTGTTGCCATTGGTGAAATTGGCTATGACGACATGACAGAAGCAGAAGATAAGTACTTTTGTCAACAGTTAGAATTAGCCAAAGAACTCGATATGTTAGTACTAATTCATACGCCCCATCGGAATAAGAAGGCGGGTGCTATTCAAAGCATGGAACGCTGCATTGAATATGGCTTAGATCCTTCACAAGTAGTTATCGATCACAACAACGAAGAAACTGTTGAAGAAGTATTAGGACGGGGCTTTTGGGCAGCTTTTACGATTTACCCACAGACGAAGATGGGTAACGCCCGGATGGTTGAAGTTGTCCGTAAGTATGGATGTGATCGCATCATTGTAGATAGTAGTGCTGATTGGGGCATCAGCGATCCTTTGGCAGTTCCAAAAACGGCTCAGTTGATGTTAGATAGGGGCATTCCTGAAGAACACGTGCGAGCAGTTTGTTATGAAAACGCCTTAGCTGCTTATAGCCAAACTGGGCAGATGAAAGCGTCAGACTGGCTCAATCCTCAATCTATCGATCAGCGTCAGCTGTTCAGTGGTAATTCTGTGTTGCGGGGACAGGAACCAGGAATCAAATCAGTTTCAGATTTTGTGTTGATTGAGTAGGAAATTAAGATTGGTATGGGGATTACAAGAGATATTTTCATCTTAATTTTGAGAAATTAGTAGACACGGAGGTAGATAAGTGAATGTTGCAAGCTTAAATTTTCAAAGCTGGCGGGGTTATCTGGAATTGATGCGTCCTGCTAATATTGTTACTGCTTGGGCGGATATTCTTGTAGGTTTCGCTGCTTCCGGCTCTGGGATTATTTTTGCTCAATTAATCAATGGAGAAGCAAGTTTTAACATACTAATTCCATTAGCTTGGTTGTTGTTAGCTACAAGTGGTTTATACGGCGGCGGTATAGTTTTTAATGATGTTTTTGATGCAGAATTAGATGCAAAAGAGCGACCAAATAGAGCAATTCCTAGCGGTCGGGTATCTCGTGAAAATGCTACTTTGTTGGGGAGTATACTGTTTGCGATCGGGATTATAGCTGCTTTTCAAGTATCGTTGGTGAGTGGTGCGATCGCTATATTCATCACTCTTTCATCTCTTTTGTATGATTCACTCGCCAAACATCATCCTTTTTTCGGCCCTTTAAATATGGGTTTGTGTCGTGGCAGTAACTTATTATTAGGCGTAAGTGCTGTACCTGCAATCATTGGAGAACGTTGGTATTTAGCACTAATTCCTGTTCTTTATATTGCTGCTATCACCGCAATTAGTCAGGGTGAAGTTCACGGTGGTAAGAAGATTACGGGAGTTTTAGCAGTACTGCTGATTGCAATAGTTCTGACGGCAATTTTGGCTTTAGGATTATTGGATGAGTATACAGCGATCGCAGCACTACCATTCGCTATTTTCTTAGCTATCAGAATCTTACCTAATTTTATCAAAGCGGCGCGGGAACCGATAGCCGGAAATATCCGAAATGCGGTAAAAATAGGCGTTTTATCTCTAATAGTATTAGATGCAACGGTTGCATCTGGTTTTGCTGGTTTGTATTACGGTTTATTAGTTCTAAGCTTGCTACCCATTTCGATGAAGTTAGCAAAAGTATTTGCTGTTACTTAAATTTGAATGTATACACCCAGTAATACCATTAATCGGCTATAGGGGCGCATAGATGTGCGCCCCTAACTATGAATATCTAGCAAGTATTTTGTGAAATAGTTTAAGCCAAAGAAAATAGATTACATATACAAGGAATAAAGCTAGAAAATGAAAATTAAAAACAACAATTTTCACTTAACTTATTGCAGCAATATTCACCCTGGTGAAAGTTGGCTAGAGGTTTTCGCTAATTTAGAAAAGTATATTCCCGAACTCAAATCACGTTTATCGCCTAAAGAACCTTTTGGTATTGGCTTGAGGTTAGCTAATGTTGCTGCAAAACAACTTTTAGAAAGTAATAACTTAGCTAAATTTCAAACTTGGCTAACTCAACAAGATTTATATGTTTTCACCTTAAATGGATTTCCTTATGGTGGATTCCATCGGCAAATTGTAAAAGACCAAGTTTATGCACCAGATTGGTCTACACAAGAACGGGTTAATTATACATTAAACTTGGCACACATTTTAGCTAGTCTATTACCCCAAGGACTTGATGGCGGAATTTCTACACTACCATTATCCTATAAACCTTGGTGGGTAAAAGACCAAAGAACTTTCGAGGCTGTTCTGAAAAAGAGTTCTTTGAACATAGCATCAGTTGTTGTAGAAATGATTCGCATCAGCGAGAAAACAGGAAAGATACTCCATATTGATTTAGAACCTGAGCCTGATGGTTTAATTGAAAATACCTCAGAAGTAATTGATTTTTATCAAAATTGGTTATTGCCAATTGGCAGTAACTACTTATCAGAAAAATTAAATATAGAACAGAATTTAGCAGAAACTAAATTGCTAGAACACGTTCGTATTTGCTATGACACATGCCATTTCTCAGTTGAATATGAAGAACCACAATCTGTGTTTGCGCGTTTTCAATCAGCAGGAATTAAAATTGGTAAAATTCAAATCAGTGCAGCAATTCAAGTAAAAATACCTGCTGATGTTGAGAAGCGTAGTTTAATAGTTGAGCGCTTACGCCCTTTTGCAGAATCTACTTATCTCCACCAGGTAATAGAACGTCGCACTGATGGTACACTGCATCACTATCCTGACTTAATAACTGCACTACCACATTTAGAGCAATCTTTAGCTGAAGAATGGCGGACTCATTTTCATGTCCCAATTTTTATTCATGATTATCAAATTTTGCAGTCTACCCAAGATGACATCGCTACTGTTTTAAATCTACTTCAGACAAACAATGCTTGCTCACATTTAGAAATTGAAACTTACACTTGGGATGTATTGCCATCAGAAATGAAGATAGATTTACTAACTTCTATTCAGCGTGAGTATGAGTGGGTATTAAAAGAATTTGCCGCAAATTAACAGGAAATTAATTTCATGCAGAAAACAGTTGTTCTAAATATCGTGGGATTAACGCCCAGTTTACTAGGAGAAAGTACACCGTTTTTATCTTCTTGGGCTACGAAAGGACAGGTAGCGTCAATTGGAAAAGTGTTACCTGCTGTGACTTGTTCGGTTCAGGCTACTTATTTAACAGGAAAATTGCCTGATGAACATGGGATTGTCGCTAATGGTTGGTATTTCCGCGATGAATGTGAAGTGAAGTTTTGGCGACAATCTAATAAGCTAGTACAAGCTCCCAAAGTTTGGGAAATAGCTAAATCAATTGATCCAAATTTCACTTGTGCCAACCTTTTTTGGTGGTACAACATGTATTCCTCAGTAGATTATGCGATTACGCCGCGCCCGATGTATCCCGCAGATGGGAGAAAATTACCTGATATTTATACACATCCTAGTGATGTGCGATCGCAAATTCAATCTGATTTAGGAAACTTCCCTCTGTTCGATTTCTGGGGGCCAAAAACTACTATTAGTTCTAGCCAATGGATTGCCAATTCCGCAAAATGGATTGAGGAACGCTACAGCCCGACATTATCACTAGTTTATCTACCACATTTAGATTACTGTCTGCAAAAATTTGGTAACAATCAAACACAGATTCAAGCAGATTTGCGAGAAATTGATGCTGTTTGTGGCGATTTAATTGAATATTTTCAAGTACGTAATATTCAGGTAATTATTCTTTCTGAGTATGGGATTACGCCAGTTTCTAAAGCTGTGGATTTGAACCGCGTACTACGGGAAAACGGTTTAATTGCTGTGCGGGAAGAATTAGGGCGAGAACTGCTCGATTTTGGTGCTAGCATTGCCTTTGCTGTTGCCGATCATCAAATTGCTCATGTGTATGTGAACGATCCAGCATACATCCCGAAAGTGCGATCGCTTTTAGAAGCGACTGAAGGCGTGGCGCAGGTATTGGATGAAGAGGGTAAACAAGCCTACCATCTCGATCATCCTAGATCGGGAGAGTTGGTGGCGATCGCTAAATCTGACGCTTGGTTTACCTATTATTATTGGCTTGATGATGCGAAAGCGCCTGATTTTGCTAGAACTGTAGATATCCACCGCAAACCTGGTTACGATCCTGTAGAACTTTTCCTCGATCCGCAAATAAAATTTCCTCAAGGAAAAATTGCTCTCAAGTTACTTAAGAAACAACTGGGTTTTCGCTATTTAATGGATGTGATTCCTCTGGATGCTTCCCTGGTGCGTGGCTCTCACGGTAATATCACCACTTCTCCAGATGAAGGGCCTCTATTTATCACCCATCAAACTCACCTAATTAACGAACATCAAATTGAAGCGACAGATGTTTGCTCGTTGATTCTCAAACATTTAAATACCTGAAAGGCAGTATAGAGGCTGTATATTGCCTCTATATCCTCCTACAATACAAAAAAATTTATGGTAATTCATAATCATATCGAGTATGATTTATATATAAACTCATTATGACTATGAATTAAATTGTTCTATTCAGTAGGCAACCGTCAATCTACTGACTAAAATCTACTGTGGCCAATCTGAGTAACTTACATGGAGAGCTTCTTTACGCATGACTGAACCCCAAAACTTGACAACTGCTGATGGTATTCCAGTTAGCGATAACCAGAACTCACTCACTGCTGGAGCGCGTGGCCCTGTATTAATCCAGGATTTCCACCTTATAGAAAAGCTGGCTCATTTCAACAGAGAACGTATTCCTGAAAGAGTTGTTCACGCTAAAGGTGCTGCTGCTCACGGCACTTTGACTATTACCAATGACATTACCCGCTACAGTAAAGCCAAACTTTTTTCTGAAATTGGCAAGAAAACGGAACTTATCTTGCGTTTTTCTACAGTTGGCGGAGAAAAAGGTTCAGCAGATGCCGAGCGTGACCCTAGAGGTTTTTCCCTCAAGTTTTATACTGAGGAGGGTAACTGGGATCTTGTAGGTAACAATACCCCTATTTTCTTCATCCGCGACCCTTTGAAGTTTCCTGATTTTATCCATACCCAAAAGCGCAATCCGCAAACCAATTGCAAAGACCAGAATGCAAAGTGGGATTTTTGGTCACTCAGTCCAGAATCGCTTCACCAGGTGACGATCCTCTTTTCAGACCGGGGAATTCCCAAAACCCATCGACACATGGACGGTTTTGGTAGCCACACCTTCAGTTTAATTAATGCCGAGGGCGATCGCGTTTGGTGTAAATTTCACTTTAAGACGCTGCAAGGACATCAAACCTTGACAGAGGAAGAATCCGCTAAGATTAAGGGCGAAGATCCCGATCATGCGACTCACGATTTGTTTGAAGCGATCGCTAAAAAAGACTATCCTAAGTGGCGGATGTGTATTCAGGTGATGACCGAGGAGCAAGCGGAAAAACATCCTGACAATCCTTTTGACTTGACCAAAGTTTGGAAACAAGGCGAATATCCTTTAATTGAAGTCGGGATATTAGAGCTAAATCGTAACCCAGAGAATTATTTTGCCGAAGTTGAGCAAGCCGCTTTTAGCCCTAGTGCAGTGGTTCCTGGCGTTAGTTTCTCTCCAGACAAAATGCTGCAAGCTCGAATTTTTTCTTACCCAGATGCTCAACGGTATCGCTTGGGTGGTAACTATCAGCAACTACCCGTTAACCAGCCCAAATGTCCAGTGATGCATTATCAGCGAGATGGCTTTATGGCATCGGGGAACAACGGCGGTAGCGTTCCTAACTATGAACCGAATAGTGCTGAGGGTACGCCCAAAGAAAATCCAGCTTATGCAGAACCACCTAGTCATTTGGGCGATGTCACAGTCGATCGTTACAGTCATCGTGAAGGAAACGACGATTATACTCAAGCAGGTAATTTGTATCGGTTACTAACTCCTGAGCAGCAGGAGCGTCTTGCTAAAAATATTGTCGGCAGTCTCTCTCAAGCAAGAGAGGACATCCAAATGCGTCAACTTTGCCACTTCTTCCGGGCAGATGTTTCTTATGGTCGTCGTGTAGCTGAAGGATTGGGCATTGCGATCGATCCTTCAATGTTTTCTCATGATGCTCAACCTGTAGGTAACTGGTAGCCTCGTAGTTTCGTCGGGTGTGTTATGCCGTAGGCTAACGCACCGAAAACCTAGATGGTGGGTTACATACTTAAGCTAAATTTAGATCCCCGATTTCTTGAAGAAGTCGGGGATTTGATAAATGAAAACAAACTCGTTAACGGAGATAAAAGACTCATTAATGGAGTTCAAAGGCTCTTTAATGAGTATCAAAGACTCATTAATGGAGTTCAAAGGCTCATTAATGGAGTTCAAAGGCTCATTAATGGAGTTCAGAGGCTCATTAATGGAGTTCAGAGGCTCATTAATGGAGTTCAGAGGCTCATTAATGGAGTTCAAAGGCTCTTTAATGAGTATCAAAGGCTCATTAATGGAGTTCAGAGGCTCATTAAGTAGATAAACAAAAAAATTTACAGTTATTACGATCGCACCCTTCGCAAAGCATATCCTAGAGAAGTAGTTGTAGGGGTTGCGATCGCATTATTTTGCTTCACTGCATTTGCAATGACATTGTGTAATTAATTATCTTGCCTACTTATGAGACTGGGATTTGAATCCCAGGCGGGTAATGCAGCCGATGCAGATTACCTAAATTACTGAAACCAATGGGAGACAAAAGCCACCATTCTCTTGAATCAAGACTGATGATTCCGCCGCAAGTCTTCCAGATTTTCACGAATGGTTATTGTATCGGGATGATTTGTCCCCAAGCATTGTTCAGCGATCGCCAAAGCTTCAATGCACAAAGGTTGGGCTTCCCTGTAAATTCCCTGTGAATAATAGAGTAATGCCAAATTGTTCAGGCTAGTTGCCACATCGGGGTGTTCATCCCCCAGCAGGCGTTTTCTCATGGACAAAGCTTCGATGTACAAAGGTTTGGCTTCGCTGTACCTTCCCTGTGAATCGTAGAGGAGTGCCAAATTGTTCAGGCTACTTGCCACATCTGGGTGTTCATCCCCCAGCAGGCGTTTTCTCATCGACAAAGCTTCGATGTACAAAGGTTCGGCTTCGCTGTACCTTCCCTGTAAATAGTAGAGGAGTGCCAAATTGTTCAGGCTACTTGCCACATCGGGGTGTTCATCCCCCAGCAGGCGTTTTCTCATCGACAAAGCTTCGATGTACAAAGGTTCGGCTTCGCTGTACCTTCCCTGTAAATAGTAGAGTCCTGCCAAATTGTTCAGGCTACTTGCCACATCGGGGTGTTCATCCCCCAGCAGGCGTTTTCTCATCGACAAAGCTTCGATGTACAAAGGTTCGGCTTCGCTGTACCTTCCCTGTAAATAGTAGAGTCCTGCCAAATTGTTCAGGCTACTTGCCACATCGGGGTGTTCATCCCCCAGCAGGCGTTTTCTCATCGACAAAGCTTCGATGTACAAAGGTTCGGCTTCGCTGTACCTTCCCTGTAAATAGTAGAGTCCTGCCAAATTGTTCAGGCTACTTGCCACATCGGGGTGTTCATCCCCCAGCAGGCGTTTTCTCATGGACAAAGCTTCGATGTACAAAGGTTCGGCATCGCTGTACCTTCCTTGTGAATCGTAGAGTCCTGCCAAATTGTTCAGGCTACTTGCCACATCGGGGTGTTCATCCCCAAAACGTTTTTTAGTAACTGATAAACTTTGTTCGTACCAAGGTAAAGCTTGCGTGTAGGCTCCTTGACCTTCGTAAAATCTACCCAAGCCCGAAAAAGGCGAAATTAAATCATCATCGCTTAACCAAGCTTGGTAAACTGTAGCAGTTCCGGCAAGGTGAGGGATGGCAAGAGTTGCTTGAGCAATTTCTATCAATGTGGGTGTCTGAGGAATATCTTTTGCTACGGCTACCATTGCTTGACAAAAGCCGCGCTTGAGTTCGTCAGCTTGGGCTAACTCTTCTAACTTCTGTCGCAATAATTCCTGAATGCATTCGTGAACTTGGTAAGTGTCCTCTGCCAATTCTTGCAGCAAATAACGCTCAACTAAAACAGTGCAGTTAGCTTTGAGGTCAAATTCCAAATCGCTATAACTTGCTGCTGATTCTACCATTGACCAGGGGATAGGAGCCAAAGCAAATAAACTCACCAAACAAGCCAATTTTTGTGCTTCTGATTCCAAGCTTTGCCAATTCAACTCAAAAGCTGCTGCTACACCAGACTCACCTGCTGATGCTTGCTTTTGTAGCTGTGCGAGAATGTCTGCTAGCATAATACTCTCCCTGGCTTACGGCAGATAGCCGCTATTTGGTAAATTCCAATGGCGATATAACCGACATGTTCGCAAAGTTTTTTTGCTGTCTCCACCTCCTGTTGAACATATTCATCCCGCAATAACTTTGCTAATAATTCTAAGGCTGCATCTGGTGACAACTCACCTAACGGCAGTGATGGATATATTAACCCTGTGTTTTGACGAGTGGTAATTAACACCTTAAACCGAGAACCTTTAGGTGGTAAATAGGGTTTAATTTGCATCCAGTCTTTGACATCATCAAATACTAATAAAACTTTGCCAGCTTGCCAATTCTTCCAGCAATAAGCAACTTGACCTGCTAGGCTTAATCCATCAGGAAGATTAAAGTTAGGTAAATTTACAACTCCAAACTCTACTAACTGGGTTCCCAAATCAATACCTTGGGGATTTAACCAACAACACCCACCAGAATAATCTTCCAAATATTGCCATGAGTATTGAATAGCTAACTCTGTTTTACCCACTCCACCTTGTCCAGTCACATCGCTAATTGCCACAACATCATTTGCTTGCAATAGCTGACGCAATTGTTCTATTTGCTCATCCCTGTCAACAAACTTACGAGCTTGAGTCTGTGGAATATTATGCGGAATATCAAACGGGTTGAAATGAGATTTTTCAATATCTCCATCCCAACTGCGGGAATAAAAATAAGTCGGCAGTTGTTTTTTATCTAGACTAATAAATCGCTGTTTAACTGCCTCAGTAACTTCCCTCATATTCGGGGGAAAAGTCCCATTGGCTGATGCAAAAGCCTCCTGCACCGCTTGAGAAAAGTATCCTGTTTTATTTTCAGAATTTACCTTAGCTTGCTCTCCTTCCCGCGTAGCCAGTAACACAAATTGTTGACTAGCTGAGTTTGGCTGACCACTCAAAAAAGCTTTGCCACCTAAGTTAGTTGGTCTTCCCTTTGACTCTAAAACATAATTGGCACAGGCATCAATAATACAAATATGATTACGAATCTGAAATTTATCGGAACCCAACAAAACTAATAAAGAATTCAAATCTAAATTCTGCCAATTCTGTTTATTTGCATCAGCACAAAGCAACCGACGCTCTCGTTCTGAGGTAATCAAACCATGTCCCGCCCAAAAAATGTAGAGTAAATCCCCCGACTTTGGGGATAAAAAGTTAGTAACAATGTCGGAGATATTTTGCTCTGTTGCTAACTCTACAGTTAACCCACATTCCCCAATTAACTGCTGATTTTCTTCCAGCGCTGATAAACATAACCGAATATTCTCCCTCGGTACACCGCGCTGATGCAGCCAATGAGCAAATTTCAGCGCGTCATCGGCTGGCCCTCCACCCGTCACATTCCAAGTAGATTCGTGGTACTTTTCAATACCCACAATTAACCCAAAAGTCCGCTCAGGTTTCGCCATCAACTGCATGATGACCTAGCCTCTCACGTGATAGGGAAAATGACCTAACCCACTAGGGCATGTTTTCAAACCTTTCTTGAAGCACCTGAGTCTTGGGAGATCCCCCCAACCCCCCTTAAAAAGGGGGGCTTTTAGAGTTTCTTTTTCCCTCTTCTTAAGGGAGGCTTTTAGAGTTTCTTTTCCCCCCTTCTTAAGGGGGGTTAGGGGGGATCTTCGAGTTTGAAAACAGTCTCTAACTCCTTTCCCTAATTGGAAAAGGGGAAAATTTAAAGCCTCTCTCGTTGTAGAAGAGAGGTTGGGAGAGGAGTTTTCTAAATACTGTAAAAAGTAAACCATTATGGCAACCTCGAAATAATCGCCTCCCAGGTTTTAGCATTTGTCCAATAAGCGCCGTGAGAACGGGGAAAAGGTTGTCTGCTATCCACTACTACATCCTGCACTCTATCAGGAAAAATATTCTTCCCAACGTAACTGAGAAAATCCCGTAAATCGTAGATATTCAACCATTCCGGGAAATGCTCAGGCAATAACTGCCCATATTCTAAGCTGTAGAGGGCGTTAATCTCATATAAAAATGGTGCTTGGGAACCAACTGTTACCAATAATTCCACCTGAGACAATTGCTGCTGCACTAGCAAATCTACACAAGCGATACCTCCCAAACTATGGGCGATTAAAACTACTGGCGGTTCTGCTTCTTCGATTTGTTGCTGGATAAAAGCCCTGATTTTTTCACCCCGCGTCTGATACAACAAAATATCACCAGGCATAGGCGAAATTTTATCAGTTAACTCAAGGCGGTTTCGTCTGACATAATTTGTTCCGCCGTGCTGTGCTAGTTCAACAAATGGTTTTAATAACCAGCCACCCAATCCTAACTCCGCCTCTGTCAAAGCCAGAGTCAGCAATTCCACAACATCATCGCGCAATTGGGCATCGGTGAGTATGGGGGGAAATTTTTCTTGCTGTTCGGTAATAAACATTGCTTGAGCTACAACTGCTCTAGCTATTGGTGCATAATATTCACTCAAATCAGATTCGGAAACTGTGAGCAATGCCCGTTCATACGGTTCACTGTGGATAACAATCTCTCGTGCTTGCTCAAATACCTCTGCAATTCCCGCCTCTTGCAACTTAGCTTGCAGTTCCAATGTCGGAGTGAGACTCGCTACACGAGATTGTAAAACATCTCCTGGTTCTTCCCCAAAGGGATTTCCTGACTCAATCGGTTTCAAAGACAACAGCCGCAATTCATAAAGAGGGTCGCGGTATAATTGCCCCCACAATACAATCTCTGCGTCTTCTTCTCCTGGAGATAAAGCCAGTGTCGCATCTTCCAAGGGTACTGATGCCCGATTATCATTGAACTTCGCACCTAATGCACCCCAAAGGCAGGGAGCAACTTTGATGTCAGGACGTTGGGCGTGAATTTTTTGCTCAATTAGCTGAAAGGTTTCATTGTATTCTCGTTCCCTAATGCCAGTGCCATGTACAAATATTACGGTGGTCAAGTCGCTTCGCTCCAATTAAAAATAAAAAATTATTAATTAAAAATTGCAAGATGCTCTCTACAAGACGCTGCGCGAACATGGGAGAGGTTTCCCTCTGGTCACTGAGCGTAGTCGTTGGCGCAGCCTCTCGTAGAGAAGTGCTGCCCCCTGCCTCTTTCATTCACTTTGTTTATTAAATACTTCTAAAATCTGTCTACAAATCTGTTTGAGCTTATCCTCGATTTCACCAGAAGGCGAAGATGCGCCGACAACACTCCAGTTTTCTACCGTAGAAAGTCGCCACGCTTCACCGCGATGATCGAATCCAGCTACCTCCACACCGATCGCACGCCGGGAATTATTGATGGGATCTTGATAAAATCGGATTTGAATTAAAATACTGCGACTTCGCCAAGATTTGCTGATACCAGGAAAGTGAAAGCCAATATCTATAGAATCTGGATCGACTAACTCCCTAGTTTCCGGGTCATTTTTCCAGGGTTTGAGATCGGATTTGGCATCAGGAAACTCGAATTTGAACAAATTAACTACCGTAGCAATGTTGCTGGCGAGTTCAAGGTTCGTTGCCTGTTCAGCTGCATTCACTAAAAAACACTCCTATAATTGCGTCAGCATCTTCGGGGATCTGAAGATAGAGAAACCGCCAGAAGGCTTACATTATTGGTGTTTCAGCTTATCAAGACCTTTGAGATTTAGCAACTCTAAATCAGACTTTCCTAACAATGCTGGTAACTAACATAGATGTCAAAATAGCTTCTTGTTGGGACTGTCTAACACCTATTAAGTAATTGTACTTAAAAACTCCTCAAAAGCAGATGAAACTCTGCCCTTTATAAAAAATATTAGGATTGTCTGCAAAATCCTTGGCAGACAAGAACGATAAATTGCACTAGCGACGATCTAAAATGACACTGTGAATCGGTAAACAAAAAGCAATTAAGTTCATTGTCATGGCGCGTCAACGCTCGATTTTTTCATTTGTTTTAGTATTATTGGCCACATTCCTCATGAGTTGTGGCGGCCCTAGTGCTTCAGTAACACCTCCAACTTACACAGCGACTCAACTTGAAAGAATTCAGGCTTATGTTCCTGAAATTCAGGCTGTGCGCGATCGCTCAGATGAGTTGAAAACCCTGATCCAAAAAGGTGATTGGATCAATGTGCGTAACTTTATACACGGGCCCATAACAGAAGCAAGGCTGAACTTGACTTATGTCACTCCCAACCTTCTACCCAAAGACCAATCCGCAGCCCGCCAAATAACGCGAGATTTGTTTAACGACTTAGTTAAGCTTGATAAAGCTACTAGTGCTAGCAATCCTCTAGTTGCCTTGAATCAATCCCAAGCTGCTTTTGCAGATATTGACAAATTCCTCAATCTGCTTCCTAAGAAAGAAGAGGGTTAAAAGTTAGAGACGCGATTAATCGCGTCTGTACAAGAGTTAGGAGTTAGAGACGCGATTAATCGTATCTGTACAGAAGTTAGGAATTTTAAATTTTTAACTCCTAACTCCTAACTTCTCACTTCAAGCACAAGTAATGAATGTAGTTATTATCGGTTGTGGTGTAGTTGGGGCTGCGATCGCTTACGAACTGAGTCTAGTAAAAGGCCTGAAAATTACAGTTTGCGATCGCCAACCACCAGCACAAGCTTCCACGGGCGCTGCACTTGGCGTTTTGATGGGCGTAATCAGCCAAAAAATAAAGGGCAAAGCTTGGCAGATGCGACAAACTAGCATCCAACGCTATGAAACTTTGATTCCTGAACTAGAAGCTTTAACAGGTCGCAAAATCCCTTTTAATCGCCAGGGAATTCTCAGTCTTGGTTTGGAAGAGGAGAATTTAGCAGCATGGGAAAAACTTGTAGAAATTCGCCACTCTCAAGGCTGGCATTTAGAAATATGGGACACGGTTAAACTCCAGAATATCTGTCCTCAAGTTAATTGCGAAAAAATTACTGGCGCTGTCTATTCTCCCCAAGATCGTCAACTCGATCCAACTGCTCTCACATTAGCTTTAGTTGAGGCTGCCCAGCAAAACGGTGTAACTTTCAAATTTGGCGTGACTGTTTTGGATGCCCAAACCTTACCACCAGATTCTTCTCCCCAATTTTGCAATAAACTTGAGACTACAGAAGGAAAAATAGTCGCAGATTGGTTTGTAGTCGCAGCAGGGCTAGGTTCAACACCACTGACGGCAAAACTAAATCAGATAATTGACATCCGCCCCGTACTTGGGCAAGCGTTGCAAATGCGTGTAGGGCATCCATTAGGTAATCCCGACTTCCAGCCAGCGATAACGGGTAATGATGTGCATATTGTTCCTGTAGGCGCTGGAGATTATTGGGTGGGCGCAACAGTGGAATTTCCCAGCAATGGAAATGAGATACCTCCAAATCAAGAACTACTAGAATCTGTTAGAGAACAAGCGATCGCATTTTGCCCAGAATTAGCCACAGCAACAATTATTCGCACTTGGTCAGGTTTACGTCCCCGTCCTGAAGGTCGTCCAGCCCCAGTTATTGGTAAGTTGCCAGGGTTTAGTAACATCCTCCTGGCTACCGGACACTATCGCAACGGCGTTTTACTAGCACCCGCCACAGCTTATGCGATTCGTGAGATGATTGTTTTTCAGGGAATAGGGGGATGAGAGGGAGCAGGGGAGGCAGAGGAGCAGAGGAGCAGGAGAAGAATAACAAACAACTCAATGCCCAATTCCCACTTGCCCTGAGCGAAGCCGAAGGGATGCCCAATATAGGAAAATAACGTGTCAATAACAGAACATAAAATCCATGTAGATTCACTGGAATGGTTTTATCGAGAATCTTTACCAATCGGCAGAACTGACTTAGCGCCTGTGTTGTTGTTACACGGCTTAGTTTCACAAAGTTACAGTTGGCGTAATATTATACCGGCTCTAGCGAATCAAGGTACAAGAGCGATCGCACCAGATTGGATTGGTTACGGCTTTTCTGCAAAACCAGAAAAACGAGATTTTGCTTACACTCCCGATGCTTTTATCACGGCTTTAGAAGGATTTGTCAGAGCTTTAGAACTTGAACATTTTTCTTTAGTTGTCCAGGGCTTTTTAGGTTCTGTAGGATTGCAATATGCTTTGCGTCATCCAGAACAAATTGCCAACTTAGCTATTTTAAATACACCAATATCAACTGCTGCCAAATTACCCTGGAAAATTAGACAAATGGGTTTACCTTTGGTAGGTGAAGTAATGACTCAAGACCCCTTATTAGTTGACCGAACCCTAGAAGGTGGTAGCCGTTATCGCATAGGAGATAAGGAATTAGATATTTATCGAAAACCATTTTTGAAAAGTTCTTCATCTGGGCGGAGTCTGTTATCAAGTATTCGCAATTTACAGCTTGATTCAGCAATGACAGAAATTGAATCTGGTTTTAAAGAATGGCAACAGCCAATTCTGATTCAATGGGGAATGATTGACCCTTGGTTATCTGTAGACATTGCCCAAAAATTTACAGATTCAGCACCAAATACCGAATTAATAAAACTTAATAACGTTGGACATTATCCTCAAGAACATTACCACGAGGTGATTTTGGAAGACCTTTTACCCTTTGTGCGTCGTAAAGATGCTCATTGACAATATACCTTTGGCAAAAATCGATATTATAAAAATGAAATCACAGATAAACACTGAGGATTTATCTGTGGAAAAGAAATAAATTCTGGATTTTTGCCAGACTTATAATGTTATTCCAGGCTGCATTTGTGAACTTTTTATTACCACTAAAAATGGTTCACAACCACAAGTAAAGGAGATGAGTATTCATGGCTTATTCTTGGTTTAAAGCATTTCATATTGTCGGATTTGTAGTTTGGTTTGCCGGATTGTTCTACTTAGTACGCCTTTTTATCTATCACGTTGAAGCGAATCTTGAACCTGAGCCAGCGCAAACGATATTGAAAAATCAATATCAAATTATGGAAAAGCGTCTCTACTATATCATCACGAATCCAGGAATGTACGTGACGATCGCAATGGCCATCGGTTTATTAACCACTGAACCGGACGTTTTAAAAGAGGGCTGGTTACATATAAAACTGCTGTTTGTTGCTATTTTAATTGGTTATCATCATTACTGCGCTCGGCTGATGAAGAAGTTAGCAATAGGTGAATGTGGCTGGAGTAGTCAGCAATTACGTGCTTTAAATGAAGCACCTACAGTTATGTTAGTAGCGATCGTTTTGCTGGCTGTATTTAAGAATAATCTACCTACAGATATCGCTGCTTGGGCTATTTTTGCAATGATTATTTTGATGGCAGTCACTATTCAACTTTACGCCAAAAAACGCAGACAAGATAAAGAGAAGCTGACAGCACAGATAGGGCAACCACAAGAACAAAGTTAGACAAATTGGGGTAGCACATCACATCTGTGCTATCCTGCCTTATCCTGGAAACGTTTTTAGTAAATCATCGCCAGGAATCACAGTAGTGTAAAAAGTATATTTGCGATTAGCGACATAACGGCGGTCTTGTTTAACAATCGCCATAAACTCTCTATGTCCCTCACGAGTCCGTCCCACTAAACAACCCGCGCTCGCAAGGCGAATATCATTCTGGGGAAAATCAAAGCCGTAGTGTTGATTCACATAAAAATTATCACCTGTATCAAGTTTATCGCCAGTCCGTTTAAAATCTTGGTTAAAATCTCTACAAACAGTGATATCTCCAACTTGCACTAATGCTTCGTGAGGTTCTGCTGTGCCGTGAGTGCCAACAGCCCAAGCTTTGTATTGTCCAAATTGAATCCTAGCGGCTCCTTTGGGATTCATCGGGTTATAAGTGTAATACTTTCCTGGTTCTGTAGTTGCCTCCCAGTGATCTACGATTTTGGGAATACCATTTACTACTTCAATCACAATCCGGCGATCGTTAAATTGATTGGGTGTATCACTGTTGAGAGTCCAGTCTCCATTCATACCCTCGATATAAACAATGTTGTATTCTTTGGGATTAGTAAATACCTGATAACCTTTGGCTATCATATATTTCACAATCTTACTAGCGATGTCATTGCCTAGTTTTAAGGGGGGTTTAGGAAGATCGTCTATTTTTGTTTCAATTAGTTTCTTGGCTGTGACTGCTCCTAAAAAGCCACTCTCTTCAGTCTTTGTTAATTCTTGAAATTTTTTGAGAGCTATCACAGAAACAGGGCCAAATTTGCCATCGGCTGGAGGTTCCAGCAAAACTAAGCCGATTAATACTATCTGAATCTGACGAGCCAAGTCTGCATCCTCAGCGATCGCATCAAATGACCATTTCTCATCTTTTCCCAAGAAATCTTGTAGTTTCATTATGCACCTGCTTTCATTTACTTACTTCTAAGTATAAACATCATTTTAAAAATTGATGTTGTCTGAAACAATACTCCAGCCTGAAGCAGAATGTCACAATTTTTACTATTAATTTATGATTGGGTACGCAAAAATTCACAGAGATGATACTCAAGAAAAAACTATTTATTGGGAATATATATGAAATTTCTTCCGTAATTTTTAGAAGATTAGGACTTATGCATTGACAGAATAACAAAATAGTGAATTGATAAATATAGGCCGATGTGCAATCAAGACTCACATATTTTGTTCACTTCAAGCATTTGTTAAATTGGAGTTTATGCGCTCTGAAAAGATAATTAACAATTGGTATGAGGTACAGAGGAATCTATTTACTTCTGTGATCCGTGAGCATATTTTTGCAAATCTTAGTGCTGGTGTTATTATCTAGCATTCATAGATGATATTTTTTGTCAATGCGTAAGTCCTATTAATCTATGTGATTCTGTATAGGTTACTTATCAGGCGATTTGAGAGCTTGGTCTAGAGTTTGCCGAGCCTGTTCTGCTTTAGATCGTGCTTCTTGATAACGTACATTAGCTTGGGCAAAATTTTTGAGGACTTTAAAACCTTCCTTGAGTCGAGTAATTTCCTCTTCAGTCACCGAATCGTCAGTGAACAGAACATCAACCGCTTTGCGAATTTCTAAAGCTTCAGCTCGTGACTCCTGAACTTTCAGCTTGAGTGTGGCCAGGTTACTTAAAACCTGGACAGCTTGTGTAATAGTATCCTCACCGCTAGCAGTGTCAATAGTTGACTCTTTAACCTCAATTAATTGTTGAGGGCCAAATCCTTCTTCCAGTTCTGTGGGTAGCTTACCTGCATCCATCAGTTCCATCAGCTGATCCATTGCTTTATCACGGGCTTTGGCTGAATCTTTTCCAGAAACAGTAAGGATAATTTCTGGACTTTGAGCGAGAGTATATTGAACCATATTTGAGCAGAAAATTTGCTGATTAACCAAGCTGAGGGAAACAATTATAACATGTTGTGTGTCAGGTCATTTGTTGGTTTATCTATTTCACTGCCGGGTTGCTAAATTGATGTAATTTCATGCTTTATTGTTACCCCTGTTAAGTCGATCAAAATAAAACTTTATACTTAATAAAAGGGGAATAAGTTTCAACAGGAGGGGAGAGCAATGGCTCCCAATCCCACCATCATGCAAGCTGTCGAAAAACTGGGCTACCGTGTCACCGTTGGTGATGTGGCAACCCAGGCAGGATTGAACGTCGCTGAAGCTAATCAAAGCTTGTTAGCCCTAGCATCTGATGCTGGAGGACATTTGCAGGTAGCGGATTCAGGTGATATAGTTTACCTTTTTCCACAAAATTTTCGAGCAATTTTGCGTAATAAATACTTCCAGTTGAGATTGCAGGAATGGTGGAAAAAGGTCTGGAGTGTTCTGTTTTACCTGATTCGGATTTCTTTTGGAATTTTCTTAACTGTTTCCATCGCCCTGATAACTATTACCATCTTCATAATTATTACTGCTGCCAATTCCGATCGCGACGGCGACAATCGGGGCAGTAATTCCGGCGGTGGGGGTTTCTTTTATTTTCCAAATTTCTTCTGGTATCTTAGCCCAAATTATGACACCTACTACCAGGAACGGCGACGTGAAACCAGAGAAGAAAGCAATCTGAATTTTTTTGAAGCTGTCTTTTCGTTTTTGTTTGGTGATGGGAATCCTAACGCCAACTTAGACGAACGTCGCTGGCAAGAAATTGCTACGGTGATTCGGAGCAATCGTGGCGCAGTGGTAGCAGAACAAATTGCCCCATACTTGGATGATATCAGCCAGGGATATACAAGAGAGTACGAAGATTACATGCTGCCCGTTCTGACGCGATTTAATGGGCAACCAGCGGTAAGTCCAGAAGGGCAAATTGTTTATTACTTCCCAGAGTTACAGGTGAGTGCGGTTAAAAAGCGCCGTCATTCAATATCATCTTACTTGGAGGAATTGCCTTGGCGTTTTAGTGCTGCGAGTTCAGGGCAAATTATGTTGAGTGCAGGGTTGGGGGCACTAAATTTTGTTGGTGCTTTAGTACTGGGAAGTTTGTTGAGAGATGGCACTGTTGCTGCCCAATTAGGTGGACTGGTAGCTTTTGTGCAAGGAATTTATTGGCTGCTATTGGCTTACGGAGCAGGTTTCTTAGGCATACCGTTATTGCGTTATTTCTGGATTCGGTGGCGTAATCGCAAAATAGGCGATCGCAATCGCGATCGCCTTTCCCGATCGAGGCTATTGGCAAGTCCTGATGCACCTTTGCAACAAAAAATCGACTATGCTCAACAATTTGCCCAAGAAAAAGTTATTAGCAAGGAAGATTTAGTGTATTCTAGCGAAACTGACTTACTTGACCAGGAAGTTGAGCGTTCTGCACAAATTGACGCTGAATGGCAACGGCGTTTGGAACGTGGGAGTGGGGAATAGGAAGCGGAGGGGCAAGAAGACAGGGGGGACAAGGGGGACAAGGGGGAATTGAATTATTGAACAAGTCTCTCTCTTGTCTCCCCCTCTTCCTTGTCTCTTCTTCATGTTCAATGCCCAATGCCCAATGCCCAATCCCTGATTACTTCGCCTGAATTGGTGTTAGGGCTACACCTTGATAATAATGTCCCAAAATTTGCAGGTGGTTTACTCCTTGCCGAGCCAGATTGTACGCCCCCCACTGACTCATACCTAAAGCATGACCGTAGCCAAGCCCTTGGAGTACAAAACTACCATCGGCTCCCTTAGTAACGGTAAAGCGGGTACTTTTTAGCTTGAGGGCTGTTCGCACTTGCTCGCCCTGTAGCACCTTCGTACCCCTATTCCCAACAATTTTCAAGACTTTAACACTGCGAAAAGGCGAGTATGTCTCTGGAATCATGGCCGTCACACTGCCCATCTCAGGAAATTTAGCGCTAATTTCAGTGGGTGAGAAGGTTTTCACCCAATTACACTCGCGGATATTTTGATCGTAGTCTTGAACAGCACGCAGGTAAGGCTCACTGCTTCCCCAAACATCTTCTACGTTTTCAGTGTGTCCCCCAGAACAAGCATGGAAGACTGAGAGAATAATCCGGTTTTTGTAAGTTAATACCTGCCCTAGTGTGGAATCCACTGCGGCGTAAGTAGCGGGAGCTTCACTGATGACACCTTTGTAAATTTGCCAGCGATCTGGAGTATTTCCTAAATCGTAAACGGGATTATTCCGTTGTTTTTCACGTTCGTAGAGAGCGTAGGTGCGAGCTGCGATCGCTTGGGCTTTTAAAGCTTCTTGGGGCCAGCTAGCATCCATTTCGCCACCAAGAACGCTGTAGAGATATTCTTGGTCATCAACCCAATTAACAGCCGTTAAGCCTTTTTCTGTGGGGACAACCAGAGTTCTACCCCGATACCAGCGATCGCCAATATAAACAAATCCTTTACCTGTTGGCTCAATCCAAAATAAACCAGACTGCCACTTATCTAAAGCAACTCCGCCAGGAATGGCTTGGGCATAATATGCACTCATCGCTGGTAACTGTCCGAGAGTCCGTCCGGTACTATCCTTGACGATCCCAGTGGTAGAACTGCCCACTTTTACCTGATTAACACCCCTCTCAATTGCCACGCGCAGAATTACAGACGCTTGGGCTGGGGCAACCAAAGCAATCCATAAGAGGACACTCACCCACCAATGACGTACTTTAATCTGGGAAAATAAAAAGCCTAAGTAAAGTTGGAATTTCATGCTAGTCATCTAATCACACTAGTATCTAATTGACGCTCTGGATTATCACGTCTACTACTTTAAGATGAGACACTTCTCCAACGCAGGAGGTTGCCACCTCCTACTAATTATGCATTTTGCTTTAGCTATCAGCTAGAAATTAGGTGAAGAAATCAGAAGGCAGAGAGAGAATTTATCTCCTCTACCTGTTTTCAATGCCCAATTTCCAATTCCCAATGCTTCTTCAGTCTACGATGCCAATACCTTTTGAGAATTACTCACTTCATTAGCGATAATTCCAATTAAATTCAACTGACTCAAAATTTCTGTAGCTTGAGTCAGTTCAGTTCGGGTTACTTTGCCCATGCGCTCTACCATCACAATAGCATTGCAAAAAGATGCCACAATTCTGGCATCAACCATACCTAAAATAGGTGGAGCATCTATCAGTACTAAGTCGTAACTTTGCTCAAATAACTCTATTAATTCTTTCATTCGTTGAGAACTGAGCAACTTCACCGTGTCTTCTGGTTCCGGTCCAGCAGTCAAAATATCAATGGAAGGATGAATAGGCTGGATATAATCTTGAAAATGAGTAGTTGTCTCATCAACTAATAACAAAGATAGTCCCCAATCATTAGATAGTCCCAGGATTTTATGCAAGCTAGGATTGTGCAAATTAGCATCAATAACTAATACCCGTCGGTGCATCCGGGTAGCGCTAGCTACAAGCCCTAATACCAAGGTTGTCTTCCCTTCCCCTGGTAGTGCTGAAGTAAACATCAGCGACTTGAAAGGTAAGGGATATTTTAATATCTGAATATTTTGGTAGATCATATCCAGGTTCTCATGGACGGGCAATCTAGTAGTAGCTTCTATTACAGAGTCATTTGATCTGCGCCGCCCCTTCCAAGACAGTCCCAGCCACCGTTTTTTGGCACTATGCGACGGCAATTTTGGCACTGAGCCCAGTATACGTAGATTTGTCAGTTTCTTTAAATCTCCCGCACAATAAATAGCGTCATTAAACTTTTCTAAAATCAAGGCTGCTAAAATACCTAAAATCGGCCCAATCAGAGTTCCTCCAACCAAAAGGAATAATCTGTTATTCTCTATATAAGTCCCTAGAGCAGGTTCTGTTAAAACTTGCCAAGTATATCCTTCCTGAGCAATTTTTAACCCTAAAGACTGTTGTACTTGAAGAAGTTGTTCAAGGGTTTTATGACTAGTTTCTACCTTTGGCAGTAAACGATTGTACTCTGCTATTAAGCTTGGGTATTTGTTTAGTTCAGAACGGAGCCGCTGTTCTGACTCAGCTAGATTCTTTTCATTGGCAGTTAGTCCTAAAACAGTTGTCTGTACCAGAATAAACTCATCTATTAGCGTTGGATCAACCCCTATTATTTGCCCTTTTGAAAGCGGTTCTCCCTTACTGCTATTAGTAATAGATTTCACCTCTTGTCGTAATAGCGACAATTGACTCTGGCGTTGTTGCTTTAGCTTTTGTACCGATGGATAATCATCTGTATACCGCAGTCGCTCTTTAGCCAATGCTAGTTCGGTGTTTTGAATTTCACTCAATAATGTTTGATAACGGCTTGACTGATTTAAACGAGAAGAAATTAGTTCAGTCTGCTGGGATGAAGACGCTATTTGTTGCTCTAGGTTATCGTAGCGAGCGTTTGCATCTTGAAGGTTGGCACGAGTAGTTTGTAGCTGATTTTGAATATCGGCTAGAGATTCTAGCAAGATTTTACTTTGAACTTCGGGATTTAGTAATTTATGTTTTTTGCGAAATTGTTCTAAATTTTTATCAGCTTTACTTACCTCTTTTTTTATCTCCGGTAAGCGAGCATTTACAAAAGCCAGCCCATGATTCAGGCGTTCTTTTTGCTGTTCTTTATTGTAATTTTGATAAACTTTCTGTAAAGCTTGCAGTAATTTTTGTGCTTTAACTGGATCTTCATCATTGAAAGAAACTTTAAATACTTGACTAAAAACTTTATTAGCTCCTATACCTCCCTCTTCTGGAGTTACTTCTAGAGGTGCTTTTTTGTTCTGTTTTGTTTGACCATTGATATCCGCTAAGGTAATATCAGGATAATCAGAATGAACTAAATCTACAGCTTTTTGGAGAAGCTTAGAACTCAGCATAAGTTTCATCTGAGTAGTGGAATCAACAACTTGATAATTAGAATTAGTAACCTGAGTATCTGCCTCGACTGGAATATTATTTGACTGTGTCCCTTGAGATAAATTGGAATTCACCAATATCTGCATACTGCTCTGGTAAGTAGGTTTGGCAAGGACAGCCAAAAGGCTAGCAGATGACATAACTACACAG
>NC_010629.1 GCF_000020025.1 Nostoc punctiforme PCC 73102
ATTAATTACAAAAATACATTTATAACTAGAAAATGACCACTTTTACACGGTCTTTGTATCTCAGTAATGTAAAGCTAAATTAATTACAAGTTTATCTAATGTCTGTTGTGATCTCAAGGCAGGCTTGTTTGTTATTAGTAGAGTAGATTCTCTCAAGAAACCCAAATTACACGGTTGTCGGCTCAATGCCAAAAAAGCGATCGCGTTAGATCAATATATATAGGCAGTAATTACACGTAATGGCTCTTTCATTTTATGCACTCGCAGTTTTGATTCGGAAAAATTCTATATAATCCTACCGTAAAGGGTGATTATACGGAAACTTCCTGTATAATAAATAGTTGGGCGGGGGAAAGGCAGTACATGAGCAGCAATTCTGAGAGATGGCGACGTATGGTTCAAGTGTAAGCGGTACTCGAACGTACTTTGTTGTTAAAACGCGATTCTTTCGCTCTCTTCAATGGAAGGGAGCTTCGTAACATGTGCATTTCAGCAGGGAGGTTCGTATGAAAAACTTTGTTCCAACAAGTATCGCATTGGCAGGTCTTGTGATGCTTGCTGCGTCCGCAGCGCCTATACACGCGCAATGTGCATCGCCGAAGTATGTTAGCGGAGTTTGGAAGGCGAATGATGGGGGCACATACCGCCTTCATGCCATCGGCAGTACCATTTGGTGGGTCGGAATGAGCGGTGACGACGGTCGTTCCTGGACGAACGTGTTCAAAGGTACGCGAAACGGCAATATCATTGATGGGGATTGGGCCGACGTTCGCGGACAACCGTGGGGGCATGGAACGCTCAAGCTACGGATCTCGGGTACAACTTTTATGGAGAAGATCGACGGCACTGGCAGCGGATTCGGCGGGATTCGTTGGGGCCGTGGCGGATGTAACGACACGCAAGGCAACCCGGGGTAGTGTGAAGGTAGCTGCAACCAGGGGCAAACTCAACAGTTTAGTTTATATAAATTGATAAATATGTTTTCCGCCCAAGCAGCGATCGCTCTTGTTGGGTTAATCTGCGGCTGAATGCCAAAAAAGCGATCACGCCAGATCAATATATATAGGCTCTGATTACACGTAATGGCTCAAAGGTGGAATAGGCAAAAGTATACTTGAAAAAATCTTTCTCCCCCAGCCTCCCCAGCTTGCGAGGCTCGACCTCGCACCTTTATTTCGCGGTCGTACCTATTCCCAAAGCTGATAAATTCAAACCAAAATTCAATAATTTTACATTTAATGGGTGGGTTTATTTTAATGCTTTTAAATCATGTAAGGTACAGAGCAAACGAGGCTTTTCAGGATCAGTCAAATCTAGCTGCTCCCAAGATATTGTATAGCCACTGTGGATCTTGTGTGCCCCAAAAAGGTGTAAGATTCTCAACCCAATTGTCCAAGCAGATAGTCTTTCTAACACAGCAATGGTTCCGATCAGATATTCCTGAATAACCCATTCTTCACCTCGTTGTTCGGCACGTACTTCCTCAATGCGTCCGGCGGATTTGCCAGTTGAATCCAATACTTGTTTGCCCAGTAGCAGTTCCAGATGAATTTCACGAGTTGCCATGTTCTGCCCCTGGAATTCGTCCAATAATGTGTTCCCGAAGCCATTTTTCAGAAGCCAATGCCGGAGTTGCGTCAGCTTCAATCTCGACTTCAACATCGATACCAACATCCCGCACTTTTGACCACGGAATTCTAAACGGTTCACTTTGTTTAGGGGTAGTGTTACGGAAAGTGTCACCAGGGGCAAAGTAATGAATAAAGTACCGAATTTTATTGAGGAGTTGGAACTTTATCCACTTTGATTCTGCTTCAGTGGGTAAAAAGGGTTGAACAGCACATAAAAATCGCTCTTTAGTTCCGACTCCATTTTTTATCGGAACTTTTTAGCAATGGTGAGTGATCGCTATCCCCAATCATTATAAAAGCTGAAACGCTTGTCTGGTAGTACTTACACGCTACTTTGCCCCTGGTGACAGCTTCCGTAACTTTACCCCGTTTAGCACCCCAACTACTTTGAATTGCTGCTACCCACCTTCCTAAACGTGGATGAATCCGTCGTGCAAGAGTTGTCATACCAGTTTCGATATAAGAGAGTCGTGGCGGTTCCCCGTCGCGCAACTCTATGACAATTCCATCGACTTTACCCAGCTTATGCTGATCGCTGTCAACTAATTGGTTATCGAGTACATCTCTAATAATGTTCATTTTTTATCACTTCCAGTTGATTATTGATGTATTTAACGTAAACACGCAGCAGCGATCACCCTCCAAGAATTTCTAGTGGAATAGCAACGATCGCTTTCATCGAAAGTAGGATAAGCGTGTAGCTGTTACCAGAGACGTGCTGGGGTTAGCCACGACTAACTAAGGCATCTGTGACGAGCAGCTTTTGGTAAAACAGCTAGGCGAATCCATCCTAACGGGGTTATTTTTCTAGCTAAATTTGTTTAATTAGACTGAAGGCTTATTCCGCTCTCTACGTTGCAATAGAAGAGGTAAGCTATATCAGCAAACTATAGGACGGCATGAGGACGAATCAAACGAGCAATCGAGAAAGTAAGTTAAATTCACGACAGCGCCTTGTTGGAATCAGGATCTTGCTAGTAGAGGATGAGCCAGATATTGCAGACCTGCTCATCTTCGTTCTGGAAACAGCAGGTGCAGAGGTGATGGCTTTGATCAACGCAGAAGCAGCCTTCGGCATCCTCGAATCGTTTCATCCGAATATTCTGGTATCCAATGTCAAGTTGCCTCATCATAATGGAAATTGGTTGATTGAGCAAATTCGGGGACATTCCAGCCCATACTTCCGGCAGTTGCCAGCAATCGCTATTACTTCTTATACACGGGAATTTTCCGAAAGTAAGGCTTTAAATGCAGGCTTTAATCGATTTCTAGTCAAGCTTGAGAATCTAGAGTCAATAGAGGGTGTGATAGTTGATTTACTATCCAGCCGTGATTATACGGACTAAAGTCAGCAACAAGCGTACTCAAGTCATGAACCTGTGGTTTACCGCTATCTAATGGCTCTTAAGTTCTAAGGCTATGAGTTGGACTTATCTTTATATAGTTTGTCCTGTAAGCCTTGCTACAACTGCAACAAGATCATCAGGTTCAAAAGGCTTACAAATAACCTCTTGAAACCCTGCATCTATTGCTTCGCTAATGTCTTCTGGATACGCATAACTTGTTAAAGCCACAGCTGGAAGAAACCCACCCATTGACGCTTCTTTGTTTCTGATGGAGGTAACTAGTGAGTAACCGTCCTTGTCAGGCATCCCGATGTCGCTGATCACAATATCTGGTTTCCACTCTTCAATTGCTTCTATAGCTTCATCCACCGATGTTGCCGTTTTGGTTTGTGCCTGGTAATCTGACAAAATAAACGTAACTATACACAAGCAATCGTCATTGTCATTGTCATCTACCACAAGTACCCTTAAACCATTGAGGGATGGAGATTGACTTTGCGGTATTTGCTCTAAAAACTCTCTATCTTTTTGTGGATATGTCACGTTAGAATTTTTTGGCAACATAAAATAACCTCCTACTTGGTGATCTCAATTAGGAGTCTTAATAAGCAGATGGTGGTCGCCATCTGCTTTTAGACATTTTCATTACTAAATCAATAATAGAATAATCTATATAGCCCTATATTTTCAATTACTCTTTCTCTTAAGCTTGTTATAGCAAGCTTTGACCTCACACACCAAAGACATCACTTGTGTAAAGTAGTACTTATTCCACTAGAATTCTAGGTAATAAAGTAATCATTTATCAGTGTGGTAGTTCAGAAAAGATTACGATTAATAACCTTATCCTTCTCAAATAAATCTGACTTAACCGACCAGAATCGAGTCGAATTATTACAATCCAAGCAACTCTTAAGTTCTAGGCGGCGAAGCTCCGTGTCTGCCGATGCCTGTAACAATCTGAGTGTCTCAACGAGTGGATTTGTGGCAGTGGCAGACACCGACTATTTGAGCGAAGCGGTTAAGAGTTGCGCCATCACCTAGAGGGAAATTCCTTTACTCTGTCTTCTTTCTTGTTGCCGCTTTTCTTCTATTATTTGTTGCAATATACGCTCTGCTTTTTGCCAAAGCTGAATATCTTCTCTTTCTATTTCCCCCACATTAATCGGTGAATACTCAAGCTTACCTGAATGGTTTCGGTTAACTGCCACCCGAAAAATTTCACCTCGTTCATCATGGGTAAATACCAGTTCTTTCCCCTGCTTTTCCAGAGTGGCACGTTTAAATCTAAGGCTATTCTCACTACTTTCTTTTAATTGCCAATTGATGAGTTCAACAGCAATAGGCACAGCTATAGCTAATAATTCTTGCTCTTGACGCTGCTTTTCTGTGAGTGAATTTTCTGGCTCTGACTTTTGAGTTGCCAGTTGATTGCTAGCGATAAGTACCAATTCTCTGGCTTCATCTTGTGTCCATCCGGCTGGACTGGCTTTGAGAATTTCTTCAACATCTTGGGGTAGTTTATTATCTTTGAGCGCCTGTATAGCAATTTCTTTATCTCGGTCAGTCACTAATAAGTTTTGCAAATCGGTGCTGTAATACTCATATAATTCTGCTGTTTGATTAGATTTTAGCTTTAGTTTATCTATGGCTAAATTTTGAGCTTTATTAAGAGCAATTGCATCCACTGTTTTTTGCGATCTATGGAGTTGCTCCAAATAAACAATCGCTGCTTCCAGGTTGTCGAATATGGTTCTTCCGGCTTCTACCTGCTGCTGATTTTGAGAAAGTTGTTGTGTTAATTCTAATACTGTTTCAGTTAATGCTGAAGAGACAGTCGATTGCTCAATATAATCAAAAATTGATGAAATGGCTCTCTTCTCTAGATATGATTGTAACTCATTCGCAAGCACTGCATTCAGGTCATTAAATGTAGCTTTAGCTGTAACAAGCTGCTCTTTGTATTGAGAAAGTTGTTGCGTTAATTCTAATACTGCTTCAGTTAAGGCTGACTCGACAGTTGATTGCTCAATATAATCATATATTGATAAGATAGCTTTCTTCTCTGCATGGGATTGCAACTCAGCCGTCAACGCTGTTTCAAAGTCATTGAATGTAGTTTTCGCTTCAACTAACTGCTGATGATATTGAGAAATTTGCTGTGTTAATCCTAATACTGTTTCAGTTAAAGCTGACTCGATAGTTGATTGCTCAATATAATCATATATTGATAAAATAGCTCTCTTCTCTGGATGAGATTGTAACTCAGCCGTCAATGCTTCATCAAAGTCATTAAATGTAGTTTTCGCTTCAAGTAGCTGCTGATGATATTGAGACAGTTGCTCTGTTAATCCTAATACTGCTTGGCTTAAAGCAGATTCGATAGTTGATTGCTCAATATAATCAGAGATTGACAAAATGGCTTTTTTCTCTGCGTGGGATTGCAACTCAGTCGTTAACCCTGTTTCAAAGTCATTGAATGCAGTTTTAGCTCGAAGGAGTTGCTGCCGATAAATAGATAGTTGTTCTGTTAATTGTGGCAACGTTTCAGCTAAAGTATCATCAACTGCTGACTGTTCAATAAAGTTAGAGATTGTATTTATGAGTTCTGAACTGGCTTGTTGTTCTGCATCTGATTTAGCTGGATTTATCTGGTGTTTATTTTCAGCTATAGCTTGAGCTTTTTTCGGGAATATGGTTGGTATTAGCTCTTGATTAAGTTGGCTGTTATCTACAGAATCTAAGAAATTATTTAAGTGTTTAATTTCGCTATCGTCCCGTTTGGGGTCGTAATTTATCCCCAATTCTGTCTGAAGCTTTGTAAATGAACACTTATATTTATTGAGATTACCTCCCTGTTTCCAGAGGAAACGGGGGCTACCATCTTCATTAACTGAGCCGACATCAATGCCAAACTTGATGCCCCTTACCCCACCGTGACCGTAATAACTAACGACAGCTTTGACGTGATACTCTCTCCATAACTGCTCAATTAGCTGGGGCATTGTGGGTTTATTTACTGCCACTTGCTCAATCGCCCGTCGCATTATTTCTTCGCCTGGAAGTCCATCGCATTCGACTCGTTCCAGTTGATTACGAGTCATAGCCTTTTGCTTACTCTCCCAACTGCTTTGAACTTGGGTTAGCTGAAATTCTCGCTCTAGCAGTCGGGCGGAGTGTTCAGAGTGGGCGTAATTATTCCAAGTGCGGATAGATTTACCATCTAGGTTATTGACTCTAGATGCAACGATGTGAGTGTGGTCGTGTTCTTTATCAGAGTGCCGCGCTATAAAGAAGTCATAGGCTGGTAGTTCTGATTCTATGAAGTCATCAACTAGCTGTTTTAGTTTGGTATCTGATATTCTTTTTTCTGGCTGTTTAACTTGGGATTCATCACCTTGAAGCCGCGATAGTACAATGACCGATGCCAAGTGACGTTGAGACAGATTAGCTAATTCGTCATCATTTAGCGTTCTATCACTTTTTGGTACACTAAGCATTAAGTGATAGCATGGGTCTTTTAGCTGCGGGTTAAGATGGGCTGATAAGGTAAACTGGTCAACCAATTCATTGGTACTTCTCCCGTACATATTCCCGCCAATAATTTTGGCTTTCTCTTTTTCAAGCACATATTTAGTAGTGCCACGAAATGATTTATTAGCCTTAACTTTGGTAATCATTGCGCTGCCCTTCTACCGAAGGTTGAGTGAGTGATTGGCGAGTCTGTTCTAAAAGTGCTGTCAGTTCTTCAAGAGTTTTCAGATATAATTTCACCTCGTTAGTCAACGGTTGGCTACCAATTTTCACAGCTTCGTTAATAGCCCTAGTCTGTTGATTCAGGTTGTTACCAATCTTTTTTAACTCATAGATAGCCTGTCGGTTAACTTCGGGAATGACTAATTTAGGATGTGGCAAAGGGTAGTCAAATAATCTCGCTCTTATATAGTCACTTTGCACCACTCCACTGCAACGCTGCTCTAGTCTAGTTTTCTCGGCATAGCTAGCCCTAAACGTGATGGTTACTTCTCGCTTTTCATCTGGTGCTACTGACCGATTGGTTAATGTGTCAGCTAGTTGATTACTAAGATTGGTGCGGGGGTCTGGCTGCATAACTAATTAGGCGTTTAGCTATTTTTATCTTTATTTTTCACCGGGTTATTCGCTGTAGCTGCTACGGCGCTTTGCGCCGAGCAGGTAGGCGAATAACCCGGAACCTTTTCTCACTTATTAACCCCTTGAAAAGAACGGTTTTCTGGGGGTTTGGGGGACACCCCCAACAAGCAAACACACCGCCTTTCGCTTGCGAAAGGGAGCGCGGTAGCGCGTTACGGTGTATTGCTTGCCTATGCCCCCACGACAGGTTAGGGCAAACGTGAGCCAGGAGGCACAACGCGAGACTGGGGGAGTACGAGACTTTGGCGAACCATGAGTGGCTGTCTGCAATCACCTCGATGTAAGCGAGGGTATGGTCTATTGGGCAATGCTGTCCATACTAGTGATACGAAAGATGTTGATTCATGAGTAACTGCTTTTTTAGACTAGTCTACCTCACGAGGATACAAACCTTTTTCTGTTGATATTCGTCACATCACGACAAGAAACTTAAACTTTTTTTGACCACGAATTTTTTACAATTGAATAATTTATTACTAGTGCTGAATATGTCGCGCAAACCGAAAGCTGTCCCTTTATCAAAAATAGAAGATATTCAAATCAGTCTCAAACAGAAAGCCGCGACTCCTAAAACTATCAGCCTGTCAGATTTAGTTCTCAGTTTGGCTAAACCTATTCAAGATATGTTAGACGCTGGCTACTCTTATGACGATGTTTCTGATGTGTTTAAAGGTCATGGGGTAGAACTGGCGGCCAGTGGTCTGAAGAGTTTTCATAAAAAAGCTTCGACATCAACTGACAATAATTTGAGTAGTTCATCATCAGATAAAGCGGTTGAAGAATCAGTTAATTCTGACTCCGAGCCAGAATCAACTGATTCTTCAACCACAACTAATGACTTGGTTTCGCCAGTAGAGCCGGACAGTTCACCAATTGAGAGTAGTGAACCATCCGGCTCATCATCATCTAAAACTAGTAAACGAAAGAAAACAACTCCTAATACTTCTGCCCAATTTAATATCACTGATAGGAGTGAATTATGAAACGTATCGTGATGATACTGGGGGGCAAGGGTGGTACAGGTAAAACTGCCTTTACTCGCTTGCTACTGGATGTAATGCACAATAAAGGAATTAATTATCTAGCTTATGACGCAGATACAGAGAATCCAGAATTGTACGAGTACTATCAAAACTTTGGCTCAGGGGTAAGGCTATTAAATTTCCTGGAGGTAGCAGAGGCGAAACGCTTCTTTACGGAAATCAAAGCGGAATCACCGGACTCAATAATAGTAGATATGCCGGGGGCATCAAGCAATAAAACCAGGGAGATTATCAGTAAGTTTGGGCTATTTAAGATTGCAGGTGATTTGGGTTATCGAGTAACGCTGGTGACTGTGCTTAACCTTGGGTATTCAGTCATCACTAGCTTAAAAACTATGGCGGAATTCTGCGGCGCTCAAGCTGATTATGTGATTGTGAAAAATCTATGCTGGGATAAAGGTTCAGGTTTTCAGCGCTGGGAGAATAGTAAAACGTCGGCAGCGATATCTGAATTGAAAGGCATAGAAATAGAAATGCCAGAGCTAGACTACTCGACCTTTGACACGTTGACAGAGAAAGGTCTACCTTACTCGGCTGCTACTGAAGAGAATGGTTTTCCTTTTGGAGATTACCTGCTAGTGAGTGGGTTTTTGGATCAGGCTAAACCAGAGCTTGAAAAAGCTGGGGCTTATCTGGGGTTGCAACAACCAGAGGTTCTGGTTGCTGCTTTAGAAAACACTACGACTTCAAAACAGACAAAAGTTACTGCGTCTACTTCTCGTCGGGGTCAAAAGAAAACTAATGAGCAACAACAATAATGGCAACGGGAATCACAGCAATCCTCACTCTGAAACTGCCAATTTAACAGAGAGCAGTGAACAAGGTGAGGTCAAGATAGCACTAGGCAGATTATATAGAGAGTTTGAAAATTTTAAGCAATCACAAAAAACTGAACGCGAACGCGATAGGGCAGAGTTACAAGCATGGGCGCAAACGAATTTAATTCAGAATCAACTCCTCAGCAAAGCGATGGTGACAATCGAGATGCTGACGACCGAATTGAAGAATCAGAATCTCTCATCGAACGAGTACGAGAAGAACAACGAAGATTTGAGACAAGAATTAACTCCCTTAATAACGCAGTTAAAGAATATGCCCAAGTCATCAGCGACATTAGAGAGCTTAGAGTTCAAAGGGCTAAAGAGCGAAGTATTGCAGTTGAAACAGAACGGGAATCAACTGTTGAATCACACGCAGAAGTTGACTATGGTTATTCAGGAGTTGAAGAACAGCCCTCCCCCCGAACCCATCACCATAGAGAAAGAGGTTTATCGCGCTGAACCCATAGGTAAATATGGTACGATGGGGTTGTTTTCTGCATTATTTAGTTTGTTGATTTTCGTTATATTCAATCAATTTATTCCGGTAAAAACCTCGGATGATTTCAATAACTATCTACAAGCTATCTGGCAGCGTACTGGTTACAGCAATGTCAAGCTACAACGGATAGAAAAGCGTTTGGGGACTGACCGAAATCGAAGATAAAGGGCAATATATAGTGATTGGGGCAAACAGGCTTAACGTAATATTTGCCCCAATAATAGAAATAATCAAAGGTAAGAATGCACAAGCTTACCTTGAGTTGACCACTTCTCATCTAGAAGGCGACAAGCGACGTAAACAACATTTTGAGGATTGCGCTTGTGTCTTCCATTAGTACCCCAAGAACGGACGGTATAATCACCTTCATAACCTAAGACAAGTGAAAGCTCGTCGTAAGTTAACTGCCATTTTTTCTTAAACTCAATTGGGTGCATAGTATTCAGGTATTTCCATAAATTAATTAGCAGAGACGCAAAGAGAAATTATCAAAGGTAAGAATCTATAACTTTCCCCTCAGATGACCATTTTTCATCTAGAAGGCGACAAGCTACATAAGCAACTTTTTGAGGATTGCGCCTGTGTCCTCCATTTATCCCCCAACAACGGACAGTGAAATCATTTTCGTAACCTAAGACGAGTGCTAGCTCGTTGTAAGTTAATTGCCACTTTTTCTTAAACTCAATTGGGTGCATAGGATTCAGGTATTTCAATAAATTAATTAGTCGTGTCTGGCAGACATTATTAAGACATCAACCCTTACCGTGGTGTCTTGCGGTGTCTGAACTGGTGTCCGAGTCGTGTCTAAGCTATGTAAGGGTTTCAGGCTTTTGGTGTCTGCCGTGTCTGGGGTTGATATCTGCCAAAAAAGCCCCGTTTTTAATCACAGACACGCTAGACACCCAAGGGCTTAATCTTGGTTTAACTTGATGATTCCTTCACCAATCCAATTGGCTAACCCTGCCCCAACAATCTCGTACATCCAAGACTTAATAAGCTCTACAGAGAATCTTTCACCCTGTACTTTAAAGTTGCCCTTAAACTCTCTTACATCAGCTTCAACTCGTTCAGTTCTGATGAAATATTCATACAGTTTTTGCGCCTGAGGTGATAATTTATTCGGCTCACTTTGGGTATTATCTGCCTTGCTACCAAGATTGAATTCCAGTTCATAAATGCGCTCTAAAGTGGCTTTATCGATGGGGGGATTGGGATTAGATTCTGCTGGGAGAGCGTCGCTAAAGTCAGATATTTTCGCTGTCATTTTGGGGAGATTAACATCAAGCCATTCGTTGGAACTGTCGAGTTTAACATGAGCAAAACCAGTCGATGAGGGCTGTAGTGTAACTGGATCTACTTCTGCCAAACATTCAACTTGGAGCATCTTAGAAACAAGATTATGTAATCCCTTAATGCCGAATAAACACGTCTGGGTGTTGTTGTGAGCTACGACAGTAATGGGCATCTCTTGCTTACGGCTTTTGGTTAGTGCCAGCTTGCCGAATTTGTCTAACAGTTCTGCATCTTTAATGAAATCGCCGTATGTGGTGGCCTCCTCACAGATTAAAGACAAAGCTTTACCTGATGCCCAAAGTTTCTGCCGCCATTGCGACTCACTCAATGATGAATTATTAAAGGTTTTTAACCGTGATTCTAATTCTTGAACGTAATCGCGGATCTGCTGCTCTATCTCGTCCCAGGAGTGGTAACTTTCAACTCCTCGCCATTCACTACGGTTCGAGTCGGGGTCAAGGACAATCACACGGTAGCCGGCTTGTTTTTTGAGTTGGATTACATAACGGGCTAGCCAAGATTTACCGCCCCCTTGGTTGCCCCAAATTAGGGCAGTTTGTTTAATTAGGTTTTGCACCCATGCCGTTTTATTGTCCTGTGGTGCGATTGCTTGGTTGTCTGCTCCAGTAACCTTGTCGTTCGGGTCAATCGTCCCTTGTAAAGTCTGACTCCCTTGCAGATAGGGCGTTTTCATCTCCCGTAGCTGCTTAATGTACTCCGCCTTCTGTTGGTCAGTCATGCCTGCGGTTTGCGCCTCAAAAATGGCATCAGTTGCCTCCATTTGCGTGACTTCAATCTCAGTGTGGGCGTAAATCTCGGCTTTTTGGATATCAACGGTGCGATCATTGGCTATCAAATCTAAATCGGCTTGCAATTGGACTTCTGCGATCGCAACGTCTCGGTAACTCTCTAGTAGCTCGGAACGTGCAGCCATCTCAGCTTTTGCAGCATCCCGTTTTTGGGCGATGTCTTCAAAAACTGCTCTCTGCTTCTCCTCATACTGACAATGGCGCAGCATCCACCCAGCTAGAGCAAACCCCAGGAATCCACCAAACGCCCAAAACGGTTTGCATGGGTTAGTCGCTTTTACCAACCCATTAACGCCCATAGCTGGGTCACGCACTACTTGGCGGGGCATTCCAGACAGTTTCCATTCTTGCCAGTAGAAGGGGGTCATGCGAAACGGTCGGTTATCTTTATCCCGGCACACCAATGCTTTTGAAGGGGTTTTGATGCAGAAGTAGATCCGATCGCTGCTGGTTCCCTGCCACGCCATCGCAGCCGATCCAATACCCACAGTTAAACTCAATCCAATGGCAACAGCTTTCTTGTCCATCGGCAACTGTCCGAACCACTTCATTAAACCCGATTGTTGTGACTCAGATAACTGTTTATGTTTATCGCTTAAATAATTCATTTCCTCTGACTTCCACCAAATAGAAAAATCATTAATATCGCTAGAAATATGCCCACTCCTGCACCATCCATCCAACTTGAAGATTCAGCAGTTTTTGGCTTATAAACCGACTCAATAGAAGTCTTAACTGTACTTGTAGAAGTTCTCGCTTCATTCCATTCACTAATCGGGTCAGATAGCGCACACAATAACGCCAGTGATGCACTGCAACCAGTCATTAGATTAGTAACGAAATTGTTAAAGCCTTCACCTGTTGCAGTAGCAGTAAAATACAGGTGTGCAGTTCCCACAGCAAGAAACATTCCAACAGGGTGAACTTGCAATAGGTGAAAGGTGAAAATAACTGCACTGTTTAAGCAACTGCCAGCGACAACTTCACTTGCGTTACCAGCACGTCTAAATGTCCGACCTCTATTGTTTTCTGGGAGTGGTTGCGATGGTTGCTCTTGTTTCTGTTGTTGTGGAGTCTGTGCCAGCCCTTCCATTAAAAAAGGGCTGACGCTATGAGGATCTTCATTTCGTTTCCTTACTAGCATCAGCCTTAACCTTTCAACTAATAGTTATCTATCGCCTAACTTCTGCCACAAATTACCTAACATTGCACCCCAACCGCGAACTGTTCCTGTTGCTGAAACACTAGATGCTGGTGCATGATTTTGGGATTGAACTGGTATTACTTCTTGAGGTGTTTGGTTTGGCTCTAATGCTCTGGAACCATACCTCGCACGGGCTAAAAGTTGTTGTCGTTTCTCTCTCAGTCCCGTAGTAATTGCTTGCCTTTCAGCTTGTACAACTTGCCTGTTTTCGATGCCGCTAATCTTGTTTTCATGCCTCCATAATTCTGCTTGTAAGTCGTGGTGTAATTGGGCTGCAACTTCGGCTAGTCCGTGCTTACGTTTTTGGTCAATCCGCAACAAGTCGGCTCTATCTTGGGCATCTATCTTGCCCATCTCTGAATCAAATTCCGAATTTAATTTGCGAATCTTAGCGATAGCACCCGCTACATGAGAGCCGTATTGTTTACGAAGTTCAGTCCAAGTTACCTGCCCTTTGGTTAACTTCTCCATCGCCTCAAAGACCACCTTGGCATTGTCCAAAAATGGTTCTAATCGGTCACTTAACTCTTGGGCATTATTCGCATAATCGGCAAATTGTTCAAGCTTGTTTATATCCGAAAGATAGCCCAAAATATCAGACTCAAACCCTCCCCAAGATTGCGCTTTTTCATCAATATGCGAACTATGACCAACTACCGGATTGCGTATTGCAAAGTCCATTGCGCTATTCTCCTAATAAGGTATGTTGTCGTAGTTGATATCGCTGGATTCTTGGGGTAACTCATCCCAGTAACCCATCTCTTCAAATCGGTTATAAATTCTCGTTGCTAATTGCCTTACGGGGTCGTCCAAATCTTCAGAGATTAAATCAAATCTGTTCTCACCAAATGCCAAAGTATTTGCAATATCAGGGTCAATCCCATTACCCAAGAATTGACCAAATGCAGCAGAGTATGGATGGTCATCGATAGTTTCATGAGTTGCTAAGAATTCCGTTCCGGTGAAGGGTGGGTAATCTTCACTCTCGAAGATTGGTGTGGAGAGTGCCTGAATATCTGCCGAAATCATTGCAGCCCATTGTTCAGGATTTTCCGCTTTGAATTGCTGCTTTCTTAGGGCGGAGTCGGTCAGAGGTGATTTGCCCCAATCGTTGGGATTTTTGTAATCAAGTGTCATTTGTTAGAATCCTTGTAACGATGTGTACTTGATGCACTTTCGGATGAGGCGATTGCACTTACTTTGCTCGGTCAGGGCAATCGCTTTATCATCAGTTCTCACAAAACTCATTTAATTCAAAAACCTCTCTCTGCACTTGGTTTTGGCTTAGTTCAAAGCGTCTAGCTTTCGAGTCATTGAAAATGAAAGGGGCATTGACTCGACAATTAGAGCGATGGCTGTAGCGCAGTTGTTGACCACGGAATTGGTACAGATGATTACGCTGTAAGGCTGTCGTTGAAAGCATAAGTTTGTCCCTCGACTTGGGAGTAGAACTCGATATTTAGGATTGCTTCGTGAATCTCCATCAAAGCTTGCACAGCATCACCCATCTTTAAGTCATTCGATGTACTGAACCGCTCGGACGCTTCGATTTGTTGATAATTTGGGGATGCTTGCACAAACCTTAGAGTCTGTTCGCAACCGAGGATGATGGTCATGATTTCGGTTGTTGTTAAGCTTGGTTGCGTCTTTTGGGTGTCTTGGTCGCTCATGACTTCTTTCCTTGACTTTGAGCTTTTATCAGTGCGGTTGGGGCTTAAAAGCTACCCATTGGGACAAATTTCTTAGCTTGTGGTGATGGCTGAGGTTTGATAGATGGTGGCTGAAGAGTGCTGTGTGTAGGCGTTTGAGCTACTAGAGATGACTGTATAGGTAGTTGGTGTGAGTGCTTTAAGCAATTAACTAGACAATCACCGTAATTGACCAACAGTAAGGTAAACAGTTGAGAGAGGTTATCAATTCCAGTCGCTTCTAAAATTTCTTCGGCTTTGGGCTTGTACTTGGGATTAAGAACAATTCTTGTTTGCGTCATTGGCATTACTCCTGATAAGCCATTGCAATGATGTTGAACAACTGCGGCGATGGGGCAATCTTAAAGCGATCTCCAGAAGTTGCACAGATAGGGGCGGCGATATCTGCACTTCCACCTACAATCAAGACTTCTCCCAACTCTGGTAGGTGTTGCGCCCACTTCGAGCGAATTTCTCTCCGGGCTGACTCCACCCACTGGTCACAGGCTTTTTCAAAGATGGAGGAGAAATCAAGTTTGTCTGTCCCGTAGAGGCAATCACCACGAGCGATCGCGTCCATGATGCCCTGTAAACTGGGGCTGTAATCGAGAGAATAAACTTCTTTCATCTCTACCGCTACTTGCTGGGCGAGTGCCTTGGTTCCGGGTAGAATCACCTCCGCATCATGGATCATGGTTCCGTTCGGCGTGTAAATTCTGGCTATAGCCGTGCCTCCCCCTAAATCCCAAATCGCGTTCTTCGCTTCGGGGAAGCTGAAAAATCCTTGATTTAAGGCGTAATGAAATGCTGGCTCAGTCTCATCAACTGGGACAACTTCACCCACGGTATAGGTGATGTATTCGCCATTGCGTTTAAATTCTTTGGTCAGTGGGTGGTTAGCAATTCGCTTCACTGCGACTACATCATCATCATTGAGAGTATTGGGCAGTGCCACAATCATCTGTTGGATGTGTACTGATGTTTGTCCTGGATTTGGCTGGATTGCCGCTAGTGCCAGGATAGATGCTAATTGGCATTTGTCTGTTTGGAAAGTCGGCTCACCACCTAGTTCTTGAGCTAATCGCCCAATTACAAAGCGTTTACCATCAATTTCAATCAATACTGACTGGTCATCGGGCTTGAGCCGCTTCCACTGGTATTCACTGACCTCTTTTACAACACTGAGTAAACATTGCACAACGTTGTTGGGGTCAATCCACTTCACAAAACGGTTGCCCCCATCAAAAACTACTCGCGGTCTTATCTGTCCGTGCTGTGGACTTACAAACCCGTTACTTGTCGGATAGGATGAGCCGTAAACTGGCTGAATATATGCGTTTGTCATGGTGCAGATTTTAGAGTTAATCCTTTGATTGATAAGCGTTTGCGGTCAATTTTAGGCGGCTACTAAGTCCACTACCTATTTATCCTTGGTGTGGCATTTCACGCGCTTCATCGTCCGTTTTGCGCTCATGTCTATAACTTAGCACATTAATTCACTTTGCACATTAGTGAAATAGTGAATTTACAGCATAGTTACTTATCGATATGCAAAAATGAATAATGAAAATTAATACAATATTTCACTAAATTAGATTTAATATGACTGAGAAGCAAGTATTTGTGAGGGGGAAGATAAGTGAATCTCAAAAAGCAAGATTTAAAGCTGCTTGCGCCCTAATAAATAGACCTATGGATGAAGTGATGGCAGAGCTTATTGAAGAATGGCTTAAAACTCAAGACATTAAATAGAAATGAACTAAATCAGTACATACGTATTGACTTTTAGTACTTTAGTACTGCAAGTCCATTAAAATTGATACTGTTTCAATCTTTATAATGCTTGCAAAATAAGCATAATTCTTAAAAAGACATTGCTAAAAATATTAGTAACGTCATGTACTCGTATGGCTTTTAATGTTATTAAAAAGCTTGTAAAAGCTTGTTCTGCCTGGAATTAAAGATAAAAAATAAATTATTTTATTTTGGAAAGTCGCACATTTACTATTTATTTTTATGGAAGATAAATTACTATGTAATAAGACTATACCCTTAGTCCATCTTTTCTAAGTGTCATGTCACCAGATATACATAAGGAAAGAATGCCTCCCCGGACTCAACTTGCTTCTAACAAGTTGTTTAACAGTCCCAGAAGACACCTCTTTGTTTGAATTGATAAATATTCAAATTTCTTTATAACCTAATGCTAGCAGTTCCGAGAACTTCCTACAACGGGTTTAACAAGAAATTTGATTAAAATTTTGGTGAATCTTCAGGGGAGGTAAAGCCCACACAATTTACCTCACAAGGATTTCACAATGGTAGCCATTTTAAAAGGACAGGAAACTGTTGGCGGTTCCGCTATGCCAGGGGCGTTCGCCTCCTTCGACATCCGAAATTTTCAAGACCAGCTAGAACCGTCCAAAGAAAAAGGCAAGTACATCTGCCCCGTTTGCGGGGGGCATAACTTATCTATCGTCCCAGAAACCGGAAAGTATCAATGCTTCAATAATTGTGAGTGCAAGGACATCCGAGAGGCAATCAAACCTTGGGATGAAGTGCTGGCAGAGCGACAAAAAACTAATTTCAGTGCAGCACCAAACAAAAACCCAATCAGAGTTAAGACGGTCAAGCCCAACCCAACCCCAATTCCAGATGGCGAATTAGGTTTGGTAATGTTGACCGAGCCAGCAACCAATATTCCCCAACCTCAAAAATTAAAGAGTAAGCGAAAGGGCATCCCCGGAAACGCAACCGAAACAACCTATCAATACTCCCCAACCCAATGGATTGACCGTTACGAATGGGCAGACACCAGTAAAGAGAAAGGTTATGACAAGAGTTTTCGGCAATGGCATAGACTCCCCGACGGCACACCAGAAATGAAGAAGGGTGATCAACCTTGGGGGGCATATCGCATTGATGAAGCGCTAGCCTGTGCTAAATCTGTGACGGGAACCTCGGCACTACTCCAGCATGAAGGTGAGGGATGCGTAGAAGTTGGTCGGGAGCATGGTCTTGCTGGGATTACGTTTCAGGGCAGTGCATGGGATAAAAAGACTATCACGCCCGAATATCAACGTGCTTTGGATTCAGGCATAGGATTAATCGTTTTTCTGCACGATGCTGACGACACTGGCTTAAAGAAACTCCAGACCTGCCAGGACTGTGCCGACGAAGTGGGAATTGCATTTATTGGAATTAACCCTCACGACATCTGCCCCGATTTACCATATAAATCAAGTGATATCAAAGAAATCTTGGGGCAGATGGAAACACCAGAATTTATCCGCAGGTTAGAGCAGGAGATCCACGCGGCTGTGGCAGAGCGTGAGCAACTGGCAAAGCTGCAAAATTTTGATGATCCTTTAAATGATCTTGATCCAGTTGTCAGCTTCATTCAAATTGCTTTCAAAACTCTCTATGGCGATAAGAGTTGGATTTGTGCTGCGGATAGGCTCTACTGGCATACTGGCAACCACTACAAACACTCTCCTGATGACACAGAGCGTAGACGAATCACCAATTTTTGTAATTCATTTGCAGTTGAAAATGAGCAAGGTAAAAAATCCTATCCTTACGCTTCACCCAGTTCAGTTAAGAAGGTTCTAGAGTGGGCAAAAATGCGAACGGGAATTGAGGCAGAATTACTCAATCCACCAGGGATTAATTGCACTAATGGGATAGTTAGACCCGTTTTGATAGGTAATAAGGTTATTCCACGGCTAGACCCTCATACCCCCGAAGATTACTTTATTTATGAACCGTTGATTGAGTACAATCCAAACGCTGATACTACAGATTGCGACCGATTACTTGAGTGTTTGGATAGACCCCAGCAAGAAATTCTTTTAAGAAATCTTGCCGCTTCGATTGACCTTAAAACTGTTAGGAAGCTCAGAGGAAGAGAGGTAAAAGCAATTCTAGCAGTTGGGCTTGGGTCTAACGGTAAAGATGCTCTGCGCGAGTGTGTATCAATCATTTACGGCGAAAATGGACTAACTTCTGTCTCTTTAGCAGACTTCCAATTGTACGACGAAGGCAGGAAGTTTAACTTAGCTCCATTGATGCACAGCAGGGTAAATTGGGCATCAGAAAACCCACAAACGTCGAGAATCGACAAGATTCAAAGCTTAAAATTATTTGTAACTGGTAACAAGTTGCATTGTGAACGGAAGGGTAAAGACCATATTGAGTTTACCCCTGAAGCCATAGGTATTTTTAACTTGAATGAAACACCATCATTACAAGGAGTAATGAAAGCAATTCAAGATAGGATTGCAGTTTTAGAGTTTAAGAAAACCTTTGAAAAAAATCCAGATCCTAACAACCCAAATGAATTACTAGCTGATCCCCGCTTTGCTTACGACAAGGAATTTATCAGAACGAAAGTAGCCCCAGCATTTCTAAATAAAATGCTGCAAGCACTTAATGACCTGATAGAAGAAGGCATTGATTACGAATGTACAACTGATGCTTTCTACAACCTTCAGAAAGAAAATAATCACCTATTTGACTTCATAGAAGCCGCAAACTTATGTTATGTCCCTGGTAAGGAACTGACTGCAAAAGAGCTATGGGTAAGACTGGAACATTACTACACTCAAACTGGCACATTAACTATAGATTCCGATAACAACCGCAGAACGTGGAGCGAACAGGTTAGACCCAGTGACAAAAACGTAAAGGGCATTAACCAAGTCATCGCCAGAATCGCTCAACTCTTCCCCAAGGCTGTCAAGGGAACTAGGTACTGTGACATTGCTAAAAGAAACATTCCAGTACTCAAAGGCATTGGCATTTTGGAAGTTACCCGCACCACATTAGACGAAACCCGCACCACTTCCGCACCACTTTCCGCACCAGAAACAACGCATTATCAGGACTTCCGCACCACCCGCACCACTTTTTCAGATTCCCAGGAAAAAAACATTGAAGAGTCAGAAATGAAAATTCAATCGCTTCCTATCCCAATGGAAAAAGAAGAATATGCCACCTCAACTGGTGCGGGTGATGCGGAACCCTTGCTAGATAGGGAAAACTGCTGCGGGGAGTCCTGCGTCAGTGGTGCGGATCAACTAGAAAGTGGTGCGGGTATGCCAACTGATGATCAGGCAGCGATCGCCGCGCCAATTGCATCCGATACTGTTTTGGTAAAAGCTGAGGACGAGAACTTATACTCACTGTTGCAGATTGAAATCGACGGCGGGAACATTGCAGGGTTTGTTGGTTGCCAAGTTGAGGTGCGATCGCTTAGTGGTGCGGTCAAGTTCGCAGGTGAGATGATTAACTACGACTCTAAGAATGGAATTGTGACTGTGGCCACCTCGCAAGGGAACCGAGATGCATCTCTTTGCGAGACGTTTGTAATTGACTAAGGAATGCAACTGGCCATCGCTACTGTCGTGACTGCGCTTAATCGAAAGCACTTCTAAATTAGGTTGCTCCATGTCCTGTATGACTACCGAATTACAGGAGATTGCGAGTAAGCCATCGTGTTGATTGATACCAATTTTCAATGACTGTCAAAATGCGCCGTAAACTACCCCTAGTATCCCTCTACTGTACCCAATGACAGTCGTTTGACAGTCATTGCCCAAAAACCCGATGACTGTCAAACGACTGTCGTTATACCCCCTAAAGGTGCTTTTGGGCGTATTTTCGCACCAGCCAGTAAGGGCGATTTCTCCCCCAAAAGTGGATTTCAGGGTTTTGTATAAGTGATACCATACTCACTATGGTTTCATGCCCTGCGGGTGGCTGCGCCATCTCTCGCTCCGCTCGTGACATGAAACCGCCGTTCGCCTAAAGGGGTTTTTTCGTACTACACTCGCACTGCATTTGTAGCATAATTTTTTATGTCGCCACTAACAATTCTCAGGATTGAGAAACTAAAAACATTCGGCAACGTTGCGGGAAGTGATGACCATGTTACCAGAAACAGAGAAACACCCAACGCAGATCCAACGCTTATAGAATGTCCGGTTAATTGGGGGAGAAGACGAACGCGCACTCGAAGAGATAGTTAAAGAAAAAATCTCTACGCTACTGCATCGCCCTCGGCATGATGCAGTGTTATGCACTCTTCATGTTTCTCTCGGCATCACCTGAATATTTCCGTCCCGTTGATCCATCTCTTTATGGGCAGTGGTCTGATGAGAGGATCAGTATTGAGTCAGCCCTGACTGGCGCTCACGTCAAATTAGGGTTTTGGGGCGTTAGGCTATCTTCTTGACAAAAGCTAACTTTTCCCCAGGCAGTCCCCCTTTTGGCCAACTGTTCGCTCAACTTTCTTATAGCGAGGAAACGCACTACATTATTCTATATAATGGGGTTTAAAAAAAGAAATGCCCTTACTTTTTAGTAAGAGCATTGAAATTTAGTTATTTAAATGTTTAATGGGTAAATCGATACAGCTTGAAATACTTTTCGCTTAAGCTTTATCCAAAATTCTATTACTCACTGAAGATAAATCAAGCTCTATTGCGAATAGTCTCCACCAAATTGCTACGATGATTTCTTGCGTCGCTTGCTACCAGCTAAGGCCAGACCGACAATTCCTAAACCAGCGAGACTAGCAGGCTCAGGAGTCGATTGGACAGTACCAGATTTCTTGAATTCAAATGCAATAGTTTGTGTGCCATTAAATTTGCTGGCATCATAACCAGTGGTTAACAACTGCTGCGTTACATTACCCTGTGCTAGGAACGAGATTCCACTCAGATATTTTCCAGAGTCGATGACATTAAGATTAAATGTATTGTCCTTGCCATTATTAGTAAAATAACTACTGGTCAAATCACCATAACCGACAATACCACCACCTTGTTTTACCTGACTTTCGTAAGAATTCCCTCCTCCTGCTAAACCACCATATGTAGCAACAGTATAGCCCTCTTTGATATTAGTAACTGTCTTTGCCTGAACACCACTATAAACACCTAGTTGTTGTACTCCTGAAGCATTCGCTGAAGCGAAATGAATACCAAACAAATCCCCACTGCTCATAGCATTGTCAAAGGTCTTACCGGCCATATTGAAGAATAAATCACCATATCCAATCTGACCGCCGGCAGCACCCTGTTCAGCCTCTCCTGTTAACTTCATATTGCCATTGATTGCCACAATGATGCTGGTAGCAGTTTCTTTGATAGCCATACCAGAGATATCGTAGGGATTTACTGACCCTGGCGCAGCACCAACCCAGTAATTTCCGTTCATCCCATCTTTGTTTGAATCAAATGCATACTGCCAGCCATTAGCATCGGTGGAGTTTTGACCCATGAGAAGACCAGTTGTGTCATTCATACACTCCAAAGATATGCTAAATGCTGTTCCCTTTAAGTCGGAGGCATACGCTCCTTGACTAGCCACAAAGAAGATTCCAAAAGTGGTAATGCCAATCTTTAGTAAATTGAATAAGTTTTGATTTTTCATATTTTATAACTTGATTGATTTAGAAAATCACAGTTTTCTGTACTTCTCTATTTGTAATTGGAATTACAAAAACAGAAAAGCGTGATTATTCTGAACATATAATTTGGATAAATTAACGATAATTTTATAAAACTCAAATAAAAAATGGCATATTTAGTGAAAATTGCTTTTCTCTAACCCAATTGTATTAAAGGTGAAATAGGAGCCAAGCCAAGTAGGTCTAGTAGCCTACGATTTTCTGCACCCATTTAATTAGATAGTTTTAAAAAACTTTTGGGTTTGTATAAGCTTAACAAACCATATCCCGCCAGCATCTCCGTACAGGGCATCTAAACCCGCTATCGCTAGAAGTTTTTTGTCTATATTAATCTACTTTCAGGGGTCAAATGAGCATCCGTGCAGAAACTTACGTTAAAGCTGAAAACCTTACTGTATAGGCATTCTGCAAATCGATATTTTTGGCAATTCTTGATGTACCAATTAACCTATAGGTTAATTGGTACAGCTTTTTTGTATGGCACTACAAGGATTTGAAGTTCCTAAATTTCAAAGGCTTTAACTGGTAAACGTTTCCAGGATGTTGAAAACAGGTCATCAAGTCCTTAGCGTAAGTTTCTGAACGGATGCTCATTTCACGCCGTTCTCTAGAAATTGCTTTGATGAAGGGTGCGATCGTCTACTTTCCGCCAGAACTGAGGGCATCGAGAAGCGATCGCCCTCATCCACGTTGACCAATATCATTAAATGTCGCCACAGCGATGGTAATGTACTAAAAACAATTGATAACTATTTGCAATAACTTCTTGTTGGCTTGTCTGTCAACGGAGTAATGGGGCTTGTGGCGTAGTAGACTGTCCATAATACAACGCCTATACCGGACACTAACCCGAAAGCTAAATGAGGCCACCGCCCCCAACTCGTCTACCAAACAAGCATTACAGGTCTAGAGAATACCTTACACCAAGTGAAGTGCGATCGCTGCTCGATGCCGCACTAGAACGCAAAGCTCGTTATGCTCACCGTGATTATACACTGATGTTACTCATGTTTCGCCACGGTCTTAGGGTAGGGGAAGCTGTAGGGGCTAAGTGCGGTTTAAGGTGGGATGCACTGATGTGGGCCGAGCGGCAGATTTTCATCACCAGGGAAAAGGGCAGTGATTCAGGGGTGCATCCCTTGAGAGATGATGAATTAGTTCTCCTCAAAGAACTCAGAGAGATGTTGCCCGATAGCAAATATATTTTCGTTTCCGAGCGTGGTGAGGTGATGTCCACTGATGCAGTGCGAAAGCTGCTTGGGCGGCTGGCGGCACAGGCTGGGCTTGATATCAAGGTACACTGCCACATGATGCGCCATGCTTGCGGTTACTATCTGGTGAATCAGGGTTATAACACTAGAGAGATTCAGGACTTTTTAGGACACCGCGATATCAAACACACGGAGAAATACACCAAGCTGAATGCTCGGCGCTTCCTGAATTTTGATTGGGGAGATTTGTGAAATGAAGTTGCCAATTATTTAAATTATGTTCGTACAGGGTTTTCAGACCAGGGTAAATTATCCGCGAACAAAAACTTAGGTATGATAAATTCCCCCAGTTATTTTTCAAACTGAATAAAACGGAGTTAAACGCCTCAAGCCTAAGAAAATTTACGCGGCGTTTTGTTTATTAGGTGTTGATTTTGACGGCTTTTTGACACAGACGGGTGTAACGGGCTAAACGCGTTTGCCTTAGAAAAATTCCCAGGAATTGAAGATTTTTTTAAATACTGTAAATTTATCGGTATTGTAAGAATTAAATTTTTTAATTCTCTTTATAAAGAATATTACTAAAAATAATTACGTTATTTTTTCTCACTTCTTATCAGTTTTCATCTACAATCAGTTTGTTAATATTTATTGGATTAAAAGGACTTCAGAAAATGGCTAAAATCCTAATTTCTGATCTGCATTCTGTTGGAGAAAAAGAAGTATTGCTGAGTGAGCTTTCGGATGAAGAAATGGCTACCATTCAAGGTGGTAGTAATGCTCCTGCTGAAGTCTTAGCAGTTTGCGCTGTTGGAGGAGCGGTACTTGGTGGGCCGGCAGGTTTTCTAGGTGGTGCTTTTGTTGGAGCTATTCTAGCAACAATAGTCGCTAGTCAGGAATAGGTTATTCAAGTATCAATTTAATTTTTAATTAAGCCTCTAATACATTTATGTGTTAAAGGCTTAATTTTTAGAAAAACGATTTTTGTAATTAATTTTATCTTTTTCGCTTGATTCAATGAAATGTCGTCTAATGATAGTATGACGACATCGGCAATTAGGGGGCTGGGAACATCACCCATCATTTACCGACAAAAGCCGTTTTAACTCCTGCTTTAAAACCTCCGGATCTGGCAAATAAAGTTGATATCTTGACACAAAAAGCTGATTAGAAATACCACCCTTAGCATACTCAACCAAAATCTCATCTTTATCTCGCGCCAACACAATCCCTATCGGCTCATTGTCATCCTCCATATTCTCCTCAGCCCGAAAATAATTTAGATACATATTCATCTGTCCAATATCCTGATGACTCACCGCTCGCGTCTTCAGATCGATTAAGACAAAACACTTGAGAATGCGATGATAAAACACCAAATCCACAAAAAAATGCGTGTTGTTTAACGTAATTCGGTATTGCTGCCCAATAAATGCAAACCCCTTGCCCAACTCAAGTAGAAACTTCTCCAACTCAGCAATTAAACGATTTTCTAACTCACTCTCACGATAATTGCGGTCTGGTAAATCCAAAAACTCGAACACATAAGGATCTTTGACCACATCCCGCGCCGACTCGATCCGTTGCCCATCTTTAGCCAGTGCCAAAATCTCCGCCCGATCCTTACTCAACGCCACCCGCTCAAACAAAGCCGAATCCTTCTGGCGTTTCAACTCCCGCACACTCCAGCGATCTTGGATGCACTGCTGCTCATAAAATGACCGCGCCAAATCATCGGAAATAGCTAAAAGCTCCGTATAGTGCGACCAACTCAATTTGCCAGACAGTGTTTGGCAATTCTCATAGTTCAAATAAAACAGACGCATATACTGCAAATTAGAACGGCTAAACCCTTTACCATACGCCGCTTTCAAATCTCGTGAAAGCACCTGTAACAACTTACTGCCATATTCTGCCCGTTCCTTGCCCGCTTGCTCAAACTCGACAATATAACGCCCAATCTGCCAGTAAGTTTCTACTAAAACTGAATTAACCTGCTCAAAAGACCGTTGTTGCCCTAACGCCAAACACTCACCAATGCGATCTAACAACTGCTGATATGAACCATCATTAACCGTTAAATCACTCATAACTCAAACCCCAACGAGAGCCAACTGCGTCTGAAATCTCCAAACAGTTGTAATAATGTAATTATGTAAATAAGTACAAATGTAATAATGTAATTTATTACATTAGCTTTTTAGCTCCTCCTCAACTAGAGCAATCATATATTCCTTAATGGTCATGCCTTTTTTGGTAGCACGGATTTTAATCTCCTGGTGCTGTGCCTCTGTAACTTCAAAAGTAACTCGCTTGCTTTTGCCGTTGTTAACTTCTTCTGTGCCTGTAGTACTAGGCGTTTCAGCAGCATTGCGACTTTCTACCCATGCTGCTGCTTCATCTTTTACAGGCGTTTTCTGAACACCTGGCCTTAAGCTTAGTTTTTGTGATTTTTTAACTTCTGCCATGATTCGTTTCCTCTCTTGCTTCTAATATCTCCTCAACAACAGCTCGTACTTCATCACTGGCAGCACTTTTCGGGGCAGCTTCCAAAACAGTACTCCCAATGTTCAAACACTCAGCAAATGCTACCCTTTGACTTATCTGTGCTTTTAACACTGGAAAGGGGTATTCTCCTAAAACTTCAGTTACTTCTCGCCCAAGAGCAGTGTTCGCTATCTTTCTGTTGATTAGAAATGCTGCTGTTAGGTCTGGCTTATATATAGTGGCCTCTTGTACCAGTTCTACTACCTCATGCACCGCCCACACATCCAAAGGAGATGGTTGTACAGGAACCAGCACAAAATCCACTGCCATGATTGCTGATCTGGTTAAGTCAGAAACTCTTGGCGCACCATCAATGAAAACAAAATCATACCCCTGCGCTAGTTTGGGCAATTCTTTATGCAAGATAGGACGATCCAAACCAATAACGCTAAATGGAGCCTCACCATTACGTGCTGCTGCCCAGTCACGGGTTGAGCCTTGAGGATCAGTATCAACAAGTAATACTCGATACCCTATCATCGAAAAAGCATGAGCCAAATGGATAGATACTGTGGTCTTGCCACTGCCCCCTTTTTGATTCAAAACTGCAATTTTCATAAATGTGTTTTTGTAAAAATGTAATTCATTAAGTTATGACAAATTCTAGAAAGTAATAATACCAAGCTTAATCCCTAAATTACAAATTTACAAATGCACAAAATAGTATTAATACAAATGTA